>JBJOFM010000001.1:0-3488 GCA_046048755.1 Bacteroidota bacterium
AAACGCGCACAATCTGCAACCGAGTATGAGTCGGCGTGGTAATTGTCACGACAACGCTGTAGCCGAAAGCTTTTTCCAGTTGTTAAAGCGTGAACGTGTTCGACGCAAGATTTACCATACAAGGAACCTTGCGAAGCAAGACGTCTTTGATTACATTGAAATGTTTTACAACCCAAAAAGACGTCACAGTGTGAGTGCCGGGATATCAGCGGTAGAATATGAAAAGCAGTATTTCGAGAGGCTGGAAAGTGTCTAAGATTTTCGGGGCGTTTCATTAACCTTTCAACTCGTTAGCTAGTTCATTGGATTTTAAAAACACAATTTTCAATTTATGAGCGGCAGCAAAATTGCTCTGTGGGTTAAAAATATGTTATGAATAAAAATCGATCAAATTTCCTCATTGCCTCGCCACCTTACAACCGTATTTTCGCAGGCGTTCAAGTTTTGCACGATTTGTGCCATGAATTAAATGTACTGGGCTACAACGCCGCAATAATTTTCTTCCATAGCGGCGATGGACAAGAAAAACCCTACCAATGGTCACTATCAGATCGTCCTGACCTTTACGTTGATGGGCATCAACGACACCAGCTACCTGGGGATAACCCACAAAAATCGATTGCTGAATTTCTTCAAAACGGCATCATGATTTACCCAGAAATTATCAAGGGTAACCCCATGGGCGCCAAGCGGGTTGTCCGGTATTTGTTGGTCAAAGAGAATCTCGGCATAAATCATTATGAAGCAGACTATCCCGGAGAATTCATTTGTGCTTTTTCGAAGCTATTTCACAAAAACCCTCACCACACTTTATTTAAGGTGACTACACCCGACTTCATGAACACAAACGATGCCGTGCATTGGACTCAAAGACGCATGGATGCCACCTATTTTGGCAAAGGTCCAAAATATGTGGAATGTAATCTGATACCTGATACCATATTAATCGAACGAGATTGGCCAAGAGATCAAAAGCAGCTTTCAGTCATGTTAAAAAGCACAAGATTTTTATTTTCATATGATGGCTGCTCCGGGATACACACCGATGCGATGATGTGTGGAGCAGTGCCTGTGATACTGCACGAGAAGCAATTAACTCGAGCCGAGCAAAATACAGCTGAGCTAAGTTATCCATCAGTATTTTTAAAAAACTTGCAAGACAAATCATCTTTGCAGTTCGATGGGCACCAGCTAGACATTGACATACAAGAATTTAAAAAGAATTTTGAGTATCTAAAATATTCTTGGCAACTCCGCGTAGGTGAATTTGCCTCAGCATGCGCGAAATTCTTTAAGCTTAAATAGATGATTCAAATAACTAAACGACTCACATACACAGCATTAAAATTTGTATTTGAATTACCTAATAAATTTATACATGAGCCTCGCACCCAACCTCACAATTATTTCGCATTTTTATAATGCTCATGAATGCGTGAATCAGCAAATAGCGCATTGGCAGCAAATCAATCCCCAACTAAAGATGCTGTTTGAGTTCATCTTGGTAGATGATTTTTCAGACACGGAATACAAGCTGCCGCCAAACGATTTAAACATAAGACTATTTCGCGTCACAGACGACATTCCCTGGAATCAGGGAGGCGCTAGGAATTTAGCTACTTTTCACGCTTCTGGCTCTGTGGCTATGTTTATCGACATCGACCAACACATAAAAATTGAGTTTCTGGAGCGCCTTTGTGCATCTATTGAAAATATTCAAAGAAACACAATTCATTTTTTCAAAAGCAACCCTCCACTGATTAACATTCAGAATGGCCAAGAGTTAAGCCATCATCCCAATTCATTTTTTGTCAATCTCAAAGATTTTAAAACCCACGTACATTATGACGAAGATTTCGTCGGGCATTATGGATTTGAAGATATTTTTGTAATGCGAGCGTGGGAAAAAGCAGGGAACAAGCTCATTCTCGTCAATGAGGATGTGTCACGCAATTTACCGTTTGGCACATCAAACCTTGATAGAGACGTTAAACGAAATCAAGACCTTATGCACAAAAAAGTATTCCAAGTAGATTGCGCTATGTCCCCTTCTATCTTAAGGTTTCGTTGGAAAGAGGTTTAAATCAAATGAACATCAGCGCTTGTGATCAGCGGATCTGCTTTTTGACTTAAGCTCATCATGCAAGAGTCTTCTGGCATTCGATACATAGCGTTTCCATAATTCTGATCGGATAATGGCCTTCTAACACCTCAAGATTTTTTACATAGCCATGCGCATACAGTGTTCTCTTTACCTCAGTAAAGCATAAGCGTCCGGTAAACACCGTCGTGGCTTAATCGAAGCCTTCTGCTAGTTAGCGTCGGGCTGTAAATTCCACGGCAAGAGCTCAGGTTTGGGGGGGTCTAAGGGGGGATTTCAGCGGTAGAATATTAAAAGCAGTATTTCGAGAGGTTGGAAAGTATCTAAGATTTTCGGGGCGTTTCACTAATTGGTGTTGGCATTACCGATTACTAAAACATTCAAGTGTAGTAATGGATTGAGCAATTTCATAATCAAACCGCGCATTCCTCATTGAGGCCACATCCCCATAGCCCCATGCCACCCATATAAATTTTAACCCATTGGCATGGGCCGCCTCACCGTCCTCATTGCGATCACCCACATACAAGGCTTCAGATTGGGCGATGTGATGAAAGTCCAATACGCGATCGATAACACTAGCTTTGGAGGGTAAAGCAGGGGTGAATGCGTCTTGGGCATAAATACCTTCAAACCATGCCGACCAACCCAGAAAGTCTATAATTTTTCGCGCTGCTACGATTCGTTTATTCGTTACGATGTAAAGCTTATGGCCATCGCCATGAAGCGTATGTAAAAGTTCGTCTATCCCAGCGTAAGCAAGTGATTGTTTGACACCCACTGTGTCATACAGTTCTTTGAAGGCGAGTGTCATATCTGCCAACAGAACTTTATCACTAACGCCGCTTATTAACTGTAGCGTCGCCCCCAAGGGCGGGCCAATTAAATAATTTTCTAGAGGCAGTTTAGTTTCAAGGGCAAACCGATCTAAAACTAATCGATAACATTCCAATATGGACGAGGCTGAATCAATAAGTGTGCCATCCAGATCAAACAGAAAGTGGCGTGATTTCATAGCCTGCCTTTTGCAGCAGCAGCGTTTGCCGTATCGCGTATGGATTGCTCAAGCGAGATGGTGGCTAATAAACCTAATTCATTTTTAATTTTGCTTACATCAGGGATGTAGCGATTACGAACTGTATTGTCGACTGGCTTGCCTAAAATCCTAACGGGTTTTGAAGGGCTAACAATATCTCGTACTAAGTACGCTAATTCTGCAATAGAAATCGCAACGCCTGAACCGACGTTATAAGCCTCACCTTGCCGACCAAAATGCAAAAGTTTGGTTAACCAACAAGCTAAATCACGTTGGTCTAAATAGGACCGTAAAGGTGAACCATCGCCATTGACGGTAATTTCATTAGCCCAGAGCGCGTCGCGAATAAAG
>JBJOFM010000002.1:0-4388 GCA_046048755.1 Bacteroidota bacterium
GTACAAAAAATTTCAATTGACGCGCCTCGCCCCACTGTTGTAAAATATCCACCGCCGCACCAAAAAAATACCCCAAAATCAATCCCGCCAACAACAAACTGTTAATGTCTTTCCAAACTCGGTAGAGCTGCCATTGAACCATCATCACCAATCCCGCACCCAACAACGCCGCCACGGGTAAACTGGGCACCGCCCAGCCGGTGCTATCCGGAAACAACGCATACCCCAAAAACGTAACCAAGGCAATTCCAAACGAAGCTCCAGGCGTGATACCAATCAAAAACGGACCCGCTAGCGGATTCCGAAACAACGTCTGCATCATCAACCCACTCCACGATAACAACACCCCAGCCAAAACCGCACCCAACACCCTCGGCAATCGAAACTCGTAAAAAATATCGGAATTCAACCATTCACCCAATCCAACACCCTCACCCCGATCCCAGGTTAAATCAACCACCACTATCAACAACAGCAACAACAAAAATCCAACTAGGAACAGGTTCTTTTTCATGGGGAAAGCGTTGTGGTTAACAATGTTCAATTTAGTGGTTTTTGCAAACGGTGATCCTCACACCACCTCACTTAAACGCATTACGGTAATAGTGCAACTGCTGGGATTTCGCCGCATCCGGCATCTCATTAATAATCGTAATTAAATCCGCTAAAACCTCGTTGCAGTACATGTTCCCCCGGTCCCAATAAGGATTCCGGAAATTGTTTTTTACCGAATTGTAATGGTACACATGCTTGTCTTTGAACGCTTTCACGGAACTTACCGACGGATTGTCTAAAGCCAACTGTTTCGCGTTGCTGTACATATCGGTGTTAATCCAAATATGCGCATTTTTTACCATCCCAATGGCTTTTTCCATCGACATTGTAGCCATCGATTTATCCTTATCCAATGCAATCAGCTCGGCACCCGCATCGGCCACCAGTTTATACAATAAATCCGATTTTACCGGCATAAACCATGAGCCATTGGGGTAGGGTACATTCGCCGCTACCGTTATAGCCACCTCCCGATCCCTAGCTGCAGCCTGTTCAGCCAGCTTCAAATAATCCGTTTTAATAGTAGCATACAACGACTCGGACTTGCCCACGTTCCCCGTTAACCATCCGAAAGCCAAAATCCATTCGGTCCTGCCCAAAGGATGGGTTTCCAACCAGTTTTGACACCAAATAAACGGTATTTGCTTTTTGGTCATGCCCTCGGCAAACTCCTGGTCATCCGGCGTTGTCCAATACCCAATCACCACATCGGGATGAACACTTTTCAATTTCTCCGGTAATAAATGTCCGGATTTGCTATACACTTCCATTTTTCGGTAAGCATCCGCAATGCCAGATTCGCTGATGTCTTTTCCCGCAGCGGCCGGTTGTAACCATGCAGGATGACCGATATAATCCAAATTATCCACCCCCACAATTCTTCTAGCTACTCCCAATTCGGTTAGCATAAAACTATACGGAGCGGCCAACGAAACAATACGATTTCGGTTACTAATTTTTCGATATCCAGCCACCGAATCGCTTTCGCCCCAAAAAAACTTACCCAATACCGAACTGTCGTTGTTGTAAACCTCTAAAAACGAATCTTTCCCTGCTGTTCCCAATTTAAACAGGCTGGCATAGTCGTTCTTTTTCCACACGATGTTAGTGACCGCATCGTTTTTTACTGCTTTTCCGCAGGACGATACCACAGAAATAATCGCAGTAATCGCTGCAAAGGTTAATAAACTCGATGTTTTCATATTTGGCTGTAAAATTAGACCAAAATATCAAACAGCCGTTATCGAGGTTTGTTTGCTTGCCGAAAAGGTAAGAACTTAGTACCATGTTTCATCCCATCATTCGCTATCGCTACCACATCTTGTTTGGATTTTTTACGTTGTGGATGCTTTTTTTCGATATGAATAATATGTTTTATCGATACCGAGTGTCTCAGGAGATTTCGGCCTTGGAAGAAAGTATCGCCCAACAAAAAGAAAAAATTGCCCGATTGGAAGTGCAAAAACGCGAATTATTTGGCAACGAACGCAAGTTGGAACGCTTCGCTCGCGAAAAATATCTCATGAAACGGGACGGGGAAGATATATTTATTATCGTTGACGAAGAAACCGAAAAAAACAAAGAGTAAAAAACTAGCTGTTATTGTAGCCTGTAGGCAACATGTTTATAAAACGGCTAAAGTTGTTAATTGTTATTTGGCAAAACTAAAATAGGTTTGTAAACGAGGAAACACAATTCCCATCAACCACAGGTATGAATTTCATAGCACAATCCAGCGACCTGCTTCAGCATCTGCTTACCGTTAACGGAGCAATCATGTCTAAGCCCCTTATCCCCATTCTGGAGAACTTTCTTTTCGACGTTCGCGGTGGAGAGTTAACCATCACCAGTACCGATTTGGAAACCAGCATGACAACCACCCTGAAAGTGGATGCCAAAGAGGATTTTAAAGTGGCTGTGCCTAGCCGAATGGTGATTGATATTTTGCGTTCTCTTCCCAGCGATTCGGTAACCTTTAAAATTGATTCTGCTACCTTCAGCATTGAAGTAGTGAGTAAAAACGGTCGATATAAAATGGCCGGTCAAGACGGTTCTGAGTACCCCACCATTCCCGAAATTAACGGCGACAACAGTTTTCAAGCTCCCGCCAATATTTTGTTGCGTGCCGTGAGCAAAACTCTATTTGCCGCCGGCAACGATGAACTTCGATTAAACCTTACTGGGTTGTTCGTAGAATTGAAAGGCGACAAAGCGATTTTCGTTGCAACCGATGCTAACAAGTTGGTGCGTTTCACCCGCCACGATATTAAACCCGGTGTGAACGAGAGTTTTATCGTACCGAAGAAGCCATTGAATCTGTTGAAAACTGCCTTACCGAACGATGAAACGCCGGTAGCGGTTGACTTTAATAAAACCAATGTAGGATTTTCTTTTGGAGATACTAGGTTGATATGCCGATTGTTGGACGAGAAATACCCCGATTATAACGTGGTAATTCCAACCGAGAATCCCAATACTCTTACCATTTCGCGCATGGACTTGTTGAGTTCCATCAACCGTATCAGCATTTTCGCATCCAAAACCACCCACCAAATTCGTTTGAAAATGGCCGGTGCGGAGTTAACGATTAGTGCAGAAGATATCGAAATGGCCAACGAAGCTACCGAGAGAATTCCTTGTGAGTTTGATGGCAACGACATGGAAATTGGCTTCAATGCCAAGTTTTTGAAGGAAATGTTAAGCACCATCGATGGTGAATTTGTGCAGATCCAGTTGTCGCAACCCAACCGCGCGGGCTTGGTAGTGCCCAAGGAAAATGAAAATTCCGAAGACATTACCATGTTGATCATGCCGATGATGCTCAACAATTATTAAGAACCTATAACCTAACCTAACTTATAGAAAGCCGCTTCCCTCGGGAGGCGGTTTTTTTTATGTAGAATTTCTGGAGAATTCTTCCATGGATAATGGCTGGTAAATAGAATTAGTCAATTACATACTAACAACTTACTTTGATAATAATGAGGTAAGGGTTCTAGACAATGTGTCAGACACTAACATATCACCTTGAAAACAAATATTATTTTCAAAAACCATGTAATTGCTTCCAATCCTAATAATAACTTCTGGTGAATATTTGGCTCTTCCAAAGTGGATTGAATCGTTTTTTATTTCTTTTGAATAGGGTGATAATATTTTTGAATGGACTTTAAATTTCTGTTTGAGTCTCTTTTGTAAAATAATAAAATCAGAATATTTGTATTCATTTACTAAATACTTTGTTTTTCCAGCCAACTTTGGATTACGTTCCAAATATTCAATTAAATGGGTTAAACATCCAGTAAAATAAGGATTTGATATGTTGACGTAAATAGTTGTATCACGTTTACTACTAGAGCAGAAGAATAGCAATACTGCAATTGAAGAGAGAATTACTTTTGCCATTTGTATAGATCAAAAGCCCAGAATATGATAAATACTAGCATCATATCCATCCAAATAAGTATACTGGATCTGCGGGTTATCGGCAGTTAAATCAATTATTGCTAGGTAGTTATTTTTGATTTCATCCGTATAAGTAGGATATGAGCCAAAAATAACCAATTCAGAACCAACCATTTGGATATCACTCGATAAATACGGTAACGGATGAGATTTGATTAAATGATATTTTTGTTTAGTTCCATCCAACTCGAAAACATGAACTTTTTGCAATAATACCATAGTGAAAATATTGCGATTCATTGCAATACCATTCACGGCATCGTTGTCATTTCTGATTTGAGCGACAGTACTATCGGGAAGCACAATCTGACGATGTTCCATTTTGCCATCAACCAAGTTTAAAGTAAAAAGTATAGTAGATTTTGAAT
>JBJOFM010000003.1:0-11744 GCA_046048755.1 Bacteroidota bacterium
ACCTAATAATCATTAAATTAGCAATCACAGAATTCTTGCACTTCCCCGAAATACCACCCAAAGCTACCATCAACGAATACTTGGAAATAACCAAAAACTATTCCACACCCAATAGCTCAAAATTCGTCAATGGTATCCTCGACAAATTGAAGAAAAACCTAGAAACACAAGGGATGATTAAAAAATCCGGTAGAGGTTTGATCAATAAATAAACCAACCTGCGTATTTTTGAACTATGCGCTTACCAAAAATTTCGTGGATTATTCCCGTAATACTGCTTGCCTCTTGCAACAGTTCAGGCAATGATGCAAACAACGATTCCAACAGTGAATCCGCGGAGAGTACCATAGAATCGGCAAATACCGCTACTTCTGACAACCCCCAAAACCAAGCCCAAACCGTGTTGGGTGATGTACAATTTAAAGACACGCTGTTCATGTTTGGTAGAGTAGAAGAAGGAGTAGAAGTTGAACACGTCTTCACCTTCAAAAACACAGGAAAAGGAGAAGTCTATATCAGCCAAGTATCCCCGGGTTGTACTTGTACCGTTACAGATTACACCAAAGAAGCAATCGCTCCCGGTAAAGAAGGAAAAATTAAAGCAACCTTTGACACCAAAGGAAAAGGCGGACCCGGAGGAGTGCTAAACGAAAAAACAGTAGACGTTTATTTCCAAAATTCCATTACTGAACACATCGTCCTAAAATTCAAAGCCTATATTTTTAACAACGGCGACTCAAACAATTAACCATGAACCCTACAATTATACTTTTACAAGCCAAAGGCGGAGGTAAAGACCAGTTTATCATGATGATGCTGGTAATGGCCGTGCTGTTCTTTTTCATGATCTACCCACAAATGAAAAAACAAAAGAAAGCTCGACTATTTACAGACGAATTAAAAAAAGGCGATCACATTGTTACTACCGGAGGTATACACGGTAAAATAACCCAAGACCAAGAAAAATTCTTCGTTATCGCACTCGAAGAAGGTAGTATCAAAATCGAAAAATCTGCAGTGAGCATGGAATTAACCCAAGCCCACTACCCCAAAGAAAAATGATTCGCGTTGGGATCACAGGCAACATAGGTAGCGGAAAATCAACCGTTTGTTCCATCTTTGAAAGCCTCGAAATCCCCATCTATTACGCCGATAGAGAAGCAAAAAATCTCTATACCAAATACCCAGAAGTTAAACTACAAGTAATAAACCTATTGGGCAATGCCGCTTATCTAGATAACGGGTTGCCCAATATCGAATTTATACGATCCGAAGTTTTTAATAATCCCCAAAAACTCGAAAGTCTAAACAATATTCTCCATCCCTTCGTTTTCTACGATTTCGATCTTTGGTGTAAAAATATCCAAGAAACACAACCTAATCTTCCTTACATTATCAAAGAAGCAGCCATTTTGTTCGAAAGTGGTGCCGATAAAACCGTGCAAAAAACCATTTTAGTTTCTGCACCTACCCACTTAAAAATACAACGCGCTCAACAACGAGATAACACCTCCGAAGAAGAAGTGCAAAAACGACTTTCTAAACAATTTTCCGAGGAAGATTTACAAAAACGAGTGAATTTTATTATCATCAACGATGAAATAAAACCCCTAATCCCTCAAGTATTAGCAATACACCACCAACTAGTACAGTTAAACCAAGCGCACTAAGATCCTTTCCGGAAATCCGCTTTACGCTTGTTCATAAACGCGTCCGTACCTTCTTTGAAATCGCTTGTACCAAACGCTTCGCCGAATTCATAGATTTCCCGCTGCATGCCGTTAACATTCGGCTTGTAAAAATCATTAACGCATTTGAAAATCTTATTCACCGCACTCGGACTTTTCGAAGCTATTTTAGCCACCAACGCCTTTGTCTCTTCCATCAATACCTCCTGTTCAACCACCTTGTTCACTAACCCAAAACGCTCAGCAGATTCCGCATCGATACTATCGGCCGTTAACAACAACTCCAATCCCTTGCCTTTACCAACCAATTGAATCAAGCGCTGAGTACCACCGTAACCCGGAGGTACACCCAAATTCACCTCGGGTTGACCAAATTTCGCATTCTTACTCGCTACACGTAGATGACAAGCCATGGCTAATTCACAACCACCACCCAAAGCAAATCCATTTACAGCAGCTACAACCACCTTGCTTCCTTCCTCAATAGCATTCATCACATCGTGACCATTGGCACTCATTTTAGTAGCCTCATCCACTGAAAAATTAGCGAATTCGCTGATATCTGCACCCGCAGCAAACGCCTTAGTACCAGAACCCGTAATAATCATTCCAAAAACAGATTCGTCCTCGTTGCCCGCATTAACTGCGTGTTTGATTTCCTGCAATGTCTCAATAGTTAGCGCATTTAATTTGCTCTCACGATTGATGGTGATGATCAAAATGTTATCCTCGTTCTGAGTGATTATATTGTTGTACATAAAAATCCAATTAAAATGACCGATGACTAGAAACCCACTCCCGTATATACGCAGCAATGTCTTTTGTATCCGTTCCCGGAGGAAACAACTTAGCTACACCCAATCCGTTCAGATGCTCCACATCTGTATCGGGAATAATACCCCCACCGGTTAATAATACATCGTTGATGTCCTTCTCTTTTAACAAATCCAATATTCTAGGAAAAACCGTATTGTGAGCTCCACTTAAAATACTAACACCGATAACATCAACGTCTTCTTGTATAGCCGCCTGAACCACCATCTCCGGTGTTTGACGCAACCCAGTGTAGATCACTTCCATCCCTTCGTCTCGCAATGCCGATGCAATTACTTTAGCACCTCTATCGTGGCCGTCTAAACCAACTTTTGCCACCAAAACCCGAATCGGTCTATTCATTGTTTTATCAATCAATTACTGCAAATTTACACTTCCTGAAACGTATTGCACCAATTCCCCAACACAAACCTTTCTATCTCTTACCAAAAACTCCTTTATTTGGGCCTTCACGGCAAATTTACTAATATCCATTCGCAAACAAACGTCAAGATCCGTCTCCGCATGCATCGATTTAAATCGTTGTACGTGATTAGCATCGGCCAAATACCCCGAAAAATCCCCACCGCTATCCTTAAACATCGATAACGCGGCCCTAGAAGCATCGTCCTCAATAGCAAATCCCCGTTTCTGCAATAATGCTGTCATTGCACCGGCAAACAAAGAATCCTCCAAATTAAAACGATTCTTCCATCCCGCACAAAACAATACCACCGGCAAGCCCAACTCCACAATCGCATCAACCGTAGCTAATAAGTTATAAAAAGACGAAACCCATATAATATCGGCTTCCTTACTCATAACCAAAGCCTGGGTGCCATTGGTAGTGGTTATAACAATGGATTTCCCTTCTACCTTGTCCGAAGTAAACTCCTGCGGTGAATTTCCAAAATCAAACCCATCCAGTTTATATCCATTTCGTTCGCCCGCTAACAAATACCCCTGCTCCCGAAACCCTTCAGAATCTTCCGTCCCCGAAACAGCCAACATGCACTTACATCCATTGTCTAAAGCCACGCTAATGGTGGTAGTAGCCCGTAAAATATCAATGATTACCACTTGTTTGCCCGAAACTCCTCCAGACAAATACGGAAAAAGTGCTGGTGAAAACAACGTCTCTATCGTCTTATTCATGCTTTATTCGTGTTCGTAAAATTCATTGCAAACCCCAACCCTAAAGTGCAAAATTGCAATGCACCGTCTGCCGCTTTCTCTATAGTCTTTTCAACCGTTTCTCGTTCGTTCTCCCCCCATGTTCCCAAAACAAACTCCACTTGTCTGCCTTGTGCAAAATCATTTCCTATCCCAAAACGTAACCGCGGATAATCCACCGTGCTCAAACTTTGTTGCACACTCTTTAACCCATTATGTCCGCCATCACTCCCTTTTCCCCGCATACGCAAACTGCCCAATGGCAAGCTCAAATCATCGGTAATCACCAAAATATTCTCCAATTTAATCTTCTCCTGCTGCATCCAGTAACTAACCGCCTTGCCACTTAAATTCATGTACGTATTTGGTTTAAGCAAGATGATCTGCTTCCCCCGATGTGAAAACCGAGCCAAACTACCATGCTTTACCCCAACCCATTCCGCAGCAAACTTCTCTCCCAATGCATCCACTACATCAAAACCGATGTTGTGACGCGTCCCACTATATTCTTGTCCAATGTTTCCTAAACCTATCAGTAAAAACTTCATAATTAATGCGTTACTTGTCCAAAATTATATTCGTTGTGGCAATTTTCTTAGCCCGAATCGAAGGCAAAATAGCACTTAATCCACCCAATACAAATGTTAACAACGAAATCCATCCCAAATCTTCCAACCGCAATTCTACCGGATAAGCCATGGTAAACGTGCTCTCCGTTTTAACCCAACCGTATCGATCTTGCAATAACACCAACCCAACTCCCAATAAAATTCCCAACAATGTCCCTGCAAATGCCACCATTAACCCCTCCACAAACACCAAAAATTGGATGAAAAACTCCCTCATTCCCAGTCGATAAAACAATCGAAAATCACGCTGTTTCTCAATAACCAAAAGACTTAACGCACCTATCAAATTGAAAGTAATTAACAATAAAACAAAGGAAAGTATCGCAAACGAAATCCATTTTTCCGAATTAAACATGCGATATAACATGCTATGCATTTCTCTTCCACCAACCAATTCCATCCCCCGAGCTTTACCAAATAATTCCACACGCTTAACCTCTTCTTCGCTTAATTTTCCAAAGAAAACCTCGCTAATCGATTCGTTTTGAAATAAATTCTGTGCCGCTACAAGTCCAATATACACCTGCTTCTGGCTTTCTTCCTCAGGTAATCGCAACATCGCCGAAGGTATAAATGCCACCTCGTTATAAGCCTGTGCACTCATCACAGAACTTCCCCGGTCCATGGAAATCAAAGAAATAGGTGCGTCAATGGTACCCACCCCCAATCGATAAATTAAACCCTCTCCCAACCATGCAAAATCAGAAATATAGTTCTGCTCAGCCCGAATCGGATCGTGCATTCTAGCTTCTCCCTCAGACACAATGGTGTCCATATTCCAAAGCGTATATATTCCGCTATCAACCCCAACAACTTCACAAGCCGTCTGTTGATCCCCGTATTTTAAAATCGCTTTATCCCGTAAAATAAACGTGGCTTTCTTTCTCGCCGAACCCAAATCCCTTAACTCCTTGCTGCTAACCAACGTCGATTTGCCCTCCACCGGACGTAATACCCAGGCAGGATCCGTCAATTCGTACGATGAAAAAATTGCAGTCTCAAATCCATTCAAAGCGCTCATCAAAATCACCAAACCCGCAGCTCCTACCGCATAACCCATCACGGAAATTCCCGTAATAATATTCACTACACTGGGGTTGCTTCCAGAAAAAAAATAACGCCTCGATATTTTGAACGGCAATCCCAGCAAAATCCGCTCGTATTAATCTTTCTTTTCCTCGTTATTCAAGGAATCAAATAATTTTTCGATTTTCACCACATAATCCATGGTGTCGTCTTCAAAAAATACAATTTCCGGGATTTTTCTCACCTGGTTTTTCAACCGCTGAGCCAATGCATGTCGAATAGCCTTGGTGTTTTCCTCCAATAACGACATTATCGCCGCTCTATTGGGATTATTAAACAAGCTTAAATACACTTTAACATACCCCAAATCCGGGCTAACATTAACCTCGCTTATAGTTATAAAGGCCCCTCCCGTCCATGATTTATTGATGGTAAATAACTCACCCAAATCACGCTGGATTAACTTTGCAAATTTCTCCTGTCTTAATCCCATAATTATTGCATTTTACTCATTAAATAGCGCAATGCCAAATCATAACCATACAATCCTAATCCAGTTATACAACCGTCCGCTGCTCCCAGTAATAAATCCGTTCTCCGTTCAATCTCGCGTGCATAAACATTGCTAATATGCACCAAAACAACCGGCTTTTTCATGGCCAAAATTGCATCGGCAATAGCAATAGAAGTGTGCGAATAAGCTCCCGCATTTAAAACCACTCCCGAAACAGTATCGTCAGCCTCCGCTTTCTGTAACCAATTTACCAATTCACCCTCAATGTTAGACTGAAAATATTCCAAACCGATTCCAAAATATCGATTTCGCAAACTCTCCAAATATTCTTCAAACGACTCCTTACCGTATATCTCTGGCTCCCGCTGACCCAATAAATTCAAATTTGGGCCATTGAGAATGAGTAACTTTTTCATACTACAAACTTACTTCCGAATTGTTGTTTACGTGTACACCTATGGCCGATTTTGATGTAATTTGTAACGAAATGTCAAATATTAAGGTTTGTGTAACAGGATCAACAGGATTTGTGGGAGCGCATCTCACATGCCTACTCCTTAAAAACGGATATTCCGTGCGATCCCTTTATCGAAATAAAAACAAAATCAATTTTTTCGATACCATACACAAGTATTATGAATTGCCCAAACACCTTCAGCCAGAATGGATCGAAGGAGACTTAAACAACACAGACGAATTAATCGCTCTTTCGGAAAACTGTGAATTGTTTTTTCATTGTGCAGCAGCCGTTTCGTTCAATAAAAAAGATCATGATTTACTACATCAAACCAACGTCGTCGGTACTAGAAATGTTGTAAACACTTGCTTGTTCAACGGTATTAAAAAACTTCTGTATGTTTCCTCCGTTGCCGCCTTAGGAAGAAGCGAAGAAACCGAAATTATTACCGAAAATACGGTTTGGGTCGATAGTAAATACAACAGCGACTATGCCATTTCAAAATACAATGCTGAGTTAGAGGTCTGGAGAGGGAAAGAAGAGGGTTTGGATGTGATCGTAATAAATCCCGGCATTATTTTAGGTTACGGAGATAAATCATCCAGTGCACACCAAATCTACACTACCATACAGAAAAAATTACCCTTTTACCCCGCAGGAAGTAATGGGTTTGTGGGCGTGGAAGACGTTGCAAAAATGATGCTGTTCCTATTAAATAACAACGCTTGGAATCAACGTTACCTGTGCGTTTCAGAGAATATCAGCTACGAAAAATTGTTTAAAAACCTTGCCGAAAAACTCCATGTTCCCGCACCCAAACGAAAGTTAAATACCTTTACTATGGTTGTTTTATGGAAGTTCTTCCGCTTTTTGGAAAACCTAAACCTCTCAACCCCAGTGCCATCCGACACCTTCTTAAGTTCTTCAAAAAACAGCACCTATACTACCATTCATAGCGATCTTCTCAAAGATTTTGTTTATTTCCCCATTGCTACAGTAAATCATTATGCATTAATAAAGATGGGTTTTACAACCGAATAAACCCTTTTTCCTACCTTTGCACAGATTATGAAAATTGGTGTAGTAATTTTTCCAGGTTCAAATTGCGATAGAGACCTAATCCGTGTTTTAAACGATTATACCTCACAACCAATCCTTGAGCTGTGGCACAAAGACACCGATCTACAGGGATGTACCCATATTTTCCTACCCGGTGGCTTCACCTACGGCGATTATTTGAGAACCGGAGCCATTGCTAAGTTATCTCCCATCATGGAAAGCGTTAAAAATCACGCAAATGCAGGTGGATTTGTAATGGGTATTTGCAATGGATTTCAAATTCTTTGCGAAAGCGGTCTTTTGCCTGGTGCCTTGTTGAGAAACACCAATAGACAGTTTATTTGCGAAAATGTCTACTTGAAACCCGGATCAAATCAAACCGCCATCAACCGATCTTTAGATACCAATAAATCTTATTGCATTCCTATTGCCCACGGAGAAGGTCGATTCTATTGTGACGATTCTACCCACGCCGAATTGGTAAAAAACAATCAAATTATTTTCAGATATGCCGATGCAAATGGAAATGTTAACGATAGCACAAACCCAAATGGCTCCATAGATAATATCGCTGGTATCTGCAATGAAGGTAAAAATGTGTTTGGTATGATGCCTCACCCAGAACGTGCGTATTCAGACTTTCTCTTAAATACAGATGGTAAAGATTTCTTCGATAGTTTATTCAACGTAAACTAATTACAAATCCTACCAAAACTCCTGTTTCCGCGTTTTTTCGTTTACATTTCATCCGAAAAACTGGCCATCTTATCGGGTTTCCATCACAATTTATCAAGTTTTTTACAACGATTTGAGGGTTTGGCATGTCTTTGGTGTAGACAAAGCAAACATTGCCATGAAATCAAACGCTGCATCCGTAAAAAAGGTGAAACAAGTTGAAGAAAAACCTGTTCCTCATCAGCGTAGCGATAAAAACATCAAACAAGAAGCTGCTGGTGTTTAATCCTCCGCACCCAAAACTCATAATAATAATAATAAAATCAATACCGTCAGAATCTTTTAATTCTTCGGTACTACCATCGGTATTGAAATTCTTATTGGGTAGACTCCTTCATGCGCTCCGCATTTTCAGCAATTTGCAACTGATTTAGAATTTCTTGTATGTCCCCGTTTACAATCGCAGGTAAATTATACATCGTTAATCCAATGCGATGATCTGTCACCCTTCCTTGAGGATAATTATATGTCCTAATTTTAGCACTTCTATCACCTGTGCTGACTAAGGTTTTTCTGCGGGACGATATGGCTTCCATGTGCTTCGTATACTCAATTTCGTATAACTTCGTTGCTAGCATTTTCATGGCTTTTTCTCGGTTTCCTAACTGGTTTCTCTCCGTCTGACAAACAACCACCAATCCCGTAGGTAAGTGTGTTAACATAACCTTGGTTTCAACCTTGTTTACGTTCTGTCCACCGGCACCTCCACTTCGAGCTGTTTCCATTTTCACATCTGCCGGATTCAATTGCACATCTACCTCCTCCGCTTCCGGCATTACAACAACACTCGCTGCGGATGTGTGTATTCTTCCCTGACTCTCTGTTGCCGGCACCCGCTGCACTCGGTGAACTCCGCTTTCGTATTTCAAAACTCCATAAGAACCGGGCTCTTCAACTTCGAACACTACTTTTGAATATCCTCCCATGGTTCCTTCGTTTTCCTCTACAACATTAATCTTCCAACCACGTGCATCACAATATCGTTGATACATGCGATATAAGTCTCCAGCAAATATAGAGGCCTCATCACCGCCCGTTCCCGATCTAATTTCAACCACCGCCGGTTTTGCATCTTCGGGATCTTTGGGCAATAATTGTATCCTGATTTTTTCTTCTAATTCCTTTTCCTGATTTTCTAAGAGTTCCAATTCCTCCTTCGCCATGTCTCTCAACTCTTTGTCTTTTTCATTTTTTAGTATTTCACGTGCTTCTTGAATACCAAAGTACCACTTTTTATATTCATGATAAGACGCCACTACCTCTTCTAAATCTTTATATTCCTTGTTTAATTTTGTAAAACGCTTAACGTCAGAAGCTATCTCTGGACTACTGAACAATAGCTCAATCTCCTTAAACTTAGCGTATACGGCCTCTAACTTTTCTAACATATCAGTATACAAAAATAAGTAAGGAAATAATTAATAGGATACTTCTTTACGATAAAGTCCCATGAGCATGTTCTCGATAAAACCAATCTACTCAACGGATATAAGGTTAAACGAAACTCCATCGAAAACACCATAGTGGCTATTCCTTAGCCAATGTCCTAAATTTATGTACCTAGAATTCCCTAGTAATTGAATATCTAATACCAAATGTCTGTGTCCGAAAACAAAGAAATCAACCGTTTCTGTATTAAATTCTACTAGTTTTAGAAGATGCTTTTCTCCGTAATTCTCAGTTTGGTTATTTCTTATATCGTTAGTGTTTACCTGATTGCCATCGTTTATTTGTTTGAATTCTTGAACGCATACTTGTTTGTTTTCTTGTTTGGTAAATTGATTGTTACCTTGATATAATACTTGATCGGTTAATAGATTATTCCTTTGCTTATCTAATTCACTATCAACTCCATCATGAACGTCAGCACCGATTTTTTCTGGTTTACTCAATCTATGCTGATTCTTTAAAATATTCAGACAGTATTGAGTTAAAAATTCTTTATCATCGCCCAAATAATTATCATGTTTTGTGCCTTGGGACAATCTACTTTTAGAGCTTAAAAATCTAGCAAAACGAACACCAATATCAGGATGTAACCATTTAAAAATAAATTTAGAAATGGGATGAATAAATACCTTTTTTAATAGTTTATATTTATAATCTCCAGGGCCCAAACCATCTCCATGGTGAATATGAAATTTTTTATTACAAAAGAAGAATTCTGTTGGTTCCTTCAATAATTCCACTCCGCAATGTTCAACTAAATAGTTGCCATACCACAAATCATGATTTCCAGGGAATAAATATACCTTTATTCCTTTACCCGTCAATTCAGAAATAATATTTAATAATCGAAAATAGCCCTTGGGTACAACTTCCCTATACTCAAACCAAAAATCAAAAATGTCACCCAATAAAAAAATACTATGAGCATCGCTCGAAACAGTTTGTAACAAATTAACAATCTTCTTTTCTCGATTAATACTCACCTCACCTTGAGGCATACCAAGGTGAAAATCGGAAAAAAAATATAATTTATTTTTATTCAAAAATTAATAATTCTTAAATTGATTTAATAATCTTAAATCATTAATAAATAAATCCCGTATATCGTTGATACCGTAGCGTAACATGGTGATTCTATCGATACCCATGCCAAATGCAAATCCTGAATACTTCTTCGAATCAATACCACAAGATTCTAGTACATTTGGATGAACCATGCCACAACCCAAAACTTCTAACCATCCAGTTCCCTTGGTGAGACGTTTATTTTCTTCAGTATCTAACCCAGCCCAAATATCCATTTCCGCACTCGGTTCAGTAAAAGGAAAATAACTTGCTCTGAACCGTACTCTGGTACCTTCGCCAAAAAATTGCTGAACAAAATAATATAACGTCTGTTTCAAATCAGCGAAACTTACTAATTCATCAATATACAATCCTTCAATTTGATGAAAAAAACAATTACTTCTAGAACTTACGGCTTCATTTCTATACACTCTACCAGGCATTATTAAACGTAGGGGTAGTTTGCCTTTTTTCATTTCACGAATTTGTACACTGGAAGTATGAGTTCGTAATACATGTGCACCAATAAAAAAGGTATCCTGCATATCCCTTGCTGGATGATCATCCGCAAAATTTAAAGCTCCAAAATTATGATAATCATCCTCGATTTCAGGTCCTTCTGCTAAATCAAATCCCAACGTCGAGAATATATTAACCAATTCATTTTCAACGATTTTTAAAGGATGCGGACTACCCGGTTGAAATTGATATACGGGTAAACTAAAATCAAATGCGTTGGTATTTGAACTTTGTTTATTGTTTTCTTCTTTATCACGTTGTGTTTGCCAAATCTCTTCCGCTTGTTTCTTCAATAAGTTTAATGGCCCACCAATAGCTTTCTTATTTTCTCCAGAAAGTAATTTGAATTCATCCAATAAAACGGAGATCTTACCTTTTTTCGACAAATACAGTAAGCGAAAGGTTTCTGCTGTTGTATTAGTATCAAAAGAATAATTTCCTATTTCTTGTTGAAGCAGTGTTATACTTTCAATCATGTAGCAAATCTAAATAATTCTCTACAGAGCAACTGAATTTTAAGAAATATTATAAGAAAGAAGATTTTAACAATGCAATTGGATTTTTAAGTAATATAATTATATATTCTAATTTAAATAGTATTATATATATATTATATC
>JBJOFM010000004.1:0-8978 GCA_046048755.1 Bacteroidota bacterium
TTGTGGGTACTGGAGGTTCGGTTAGTGTTACGGGTGTAGGAATTTTAGGGGGCGGAACGTTGGCGGGTGGTTTTGTTGTTTCGGATAGTGGTTATATCAAGGTTCCAAAAGTAGGAAAGGTTAATGTGTTGGGTTATGGAACCAATCAGTTGGAAGATTCACTGGAGGTTTGGTTTAGTTTATACACCAAATATCCCATGGTGAATGTGAGGGTTTTGAATTTTGTAGTAACGGTTTTGGGCGAAGTTTCAAAAACGGGTGCCATCACCATTACATCGAAAAACGTGGATTTATTGCAAGTCTTGGGATTAACAGGTGATATCACTTTGTTTGGCAACCGAAATGCGGTCACAGTAATACGAAATACACCTAAAGGAAAGGTAGTACGAAAAATCGATTTAACGAAATCGGATTATATTACTAGTGAGTTTTTTTACGTGCGTCCGGGGGATATAATTTATGTTGAACCCAATATGGCTAAACGTTTTAACTCTACATTAACTTCTCAATTTATGCCCATTGTAATTTCTACAACATCATTTATGTTGTTGTTATATAATGTGTTTCGTCAATAAATAGTTTCTCTTGAATACAAAAAACAACAACTCCCACAGTATAAATAAACAAGAATTTGTTCCGGATAGGGTATTTACTCCTTATAACATTATCAAGCGAGTTATTTTACCTTATTGGCCGGTTTATATTTTGTCTTTTGTGGTTGCTTATTTCGCTGGTAAATACAGTTTAAGTAAACAATCGTATGTGTACGAAGTATTTGGAAAAGTATTAATCAAACCGGAATTAAGTAGTGGCAAGGGACAGCAAGTTTTAGAGGACTTGGACATGTTTGCATCGGCGAAGGTTGTTGAGAATGAATTAGAGATTATTAAATCTCGAATGTTGTGTGCGGATGTGGCTAAGAGCATCAATAGTTATGTTCGATATTATTCACAGAATGACGAAAAGTACACGGAGTTGGATTGGGATTTTCCGGTACAGTTAGAGGCATTGAATGAAGACAGTTTGAAGGGCGGCAATTTGGATATCGACATTGTAATAGGATCTAAGAAAAAGAACATGCGATTGGATGGGCAGGTATACGAGATTAAGGATCAGACGGTAAAGATTAGGGATGAGTACTATCGTATTTCTGTAATTCGGGAATCACTGCAAAAAATAAATCCAGGTTTATATAAGATTAGAATTAGTTCGTTTGAGCAAGAGATTAATACGTTGGTGAATTCTGTTACCCCGGCTCCGACAGGCAAGGGTACAACGATAATTGGAATTCGGTATCAGGGTTTGAATGTGAGAAATTGTCAGCGAATTTTAAATGAATTTATCAATCAGTACACCAATTCGGGAGTAGAGGATAAGCGAAAGGTTGCTCAGTACACAATTAATTTTATTGAGGACAGGTTGCGCTTGGTGAGTGGGGAATTGGACAGTGTGGAATCGAGCATTGAGAATTTTAAAGTGAATAGTGGTGTGGTTGATGTTAAGTCGCAATCGTCCTTGTATGTAAACAAGGTAATGGCGCACGATGTGGAATTGGGCAAGATTGATTTACGATTGGCTTTATTGGGTTCGGTAGAGAATTATTTGAACAACAATAAGAACAATCCTGGGTTAGCTCCATCCATTATGGATATAGCGGATCCCATATTAAACATGTTGTTATTAAAGTTGTACGAATTGGAGTTTGAGTACAATCGGCAGAAAAAGCTTTCCGGAGTTAACAACGAATCATTGATATCGTTAACGGAAGAAATTCGCGATACGAAGAAGAGTATTTTTGATAATATCGGCAGTATTCGAGAGAATTTATTGATCAATAAGCGGAAGATTCAAAGTCAATTGAATGCAAGTAAGACGGAATTGTTATCACTTCCAGCGAACGAGCGTAAATTAATTGATATCAGTAGGCAACAAGTAGTGAAGAATGAGATTTTTTCGTATTTGTTGGAGAAACGAGAAGAATCGGCGATATCGTTTGCTAGTACTGTTTCTGATGTTCGGGTCATTGAGCGTGCTTATGGAGGAAGTGTATTAAGTCCGAAGCCTCACTTAACCTATGGTTTAAATTTTTCATTGGCAATATTTTTACCGTTAGCTTTTTATTTCTGGCGGGTAATGTTGAATCCTAAAATTCAATTTAAGGATGAGATTGAGGAAATATTGAGTGTGCCTTTGATGGGGGAGTTGATGTTTGACGAGCGAAAGCGGGGGGTAGTGGTAAACACCAATGAACGGGGTCATTTGGCGGAAACGTTGCGATCGTTGCGAACTAAACTCACCTATTATAAAACACAGTCCGATCACCAAGTACTGATGATTAGTTCAAGTTTACCGGGTGAGGGAAAGAGTTTTATATCGGTGAACTTGGGTATGAGTTACAGTTTGATTAACAAAAAAGTAGTTTTGGTAGGGGGTGATTTACGGAAACCCACGCTTCATAAAATGTTTAACATGAGCATGAAGAAGGGATTATCTAGTTATTTAAATGGTAGCAGTAATTTGGATGAGGTGGTATATGCTACGGAGTACGATAACTTATATATTCTACCGTCTGGGGCGATTCCTCCCAATCCTAGTGAATTGTTGGAGGGTGAGGAAATGAGTAAATTGATGGGTGAATTGCGAGAAAAGTTTGATATTATCATTATCGATACGCCTCCGGTTGGGTTGGTTTCGGATGCGGAGATTATCGCAAGATTCTGTGATGTTCATATGTTTATTATCCGGTACAATTATACTCCGAAAGAGGTTGTTGAAAACATATTGAATAAGGCCAAAGAAAGTGGAATTTTCACTCAATTTGGAGTGATATTTAACGGAGTGAAGCCTAAAGGTTTAGGTAAGTATGGTTATTACTACGGCAATAATTATGCATACGGATACGGTGGCTACGGGTATTATGGAAGCAATAATAGAAACCGCTTTGGTGTTCGATATTTGATTAAGAAGTTTATTAAATAAACGCATATTTTAAACCAAATACTTTTTAGCGCATTTTTTTCTAAGGTTCGGAATACGGGCGTTGATAGGATTTATTTTCGGGTAATAAATAGGATATTACTTAGTTATTATCGCTGGTTGGTGCGGTGGAGCATAAATTCAAGAAATTTTAAAACTACTGAACAGGTTTTGGATGATTATGTAGTTAGTTTGACTTCTTATCGGGGTAGAATAGATTGGGTGTACATTCCTATTTCGTCGATATTATTGGGAAGTTTGAAACCAAATGTGGTGGTATTGTATCTCAGTAGGGAGGAGTTTCCTGGTGAGCTAAGCGATTTGCCGAAGGAATTAATTCGATTGCAATCTCATGGATTAACTATTGAGTTTGTGGATGGTAATTTACGTTCGCATAAAAAATATCGGTATGCCTTTGAGGCATTTCCAAACAAGAAAATAATCACGATAGATGATGATATTATTTATCCGTTTGATTTTTTGCAGAGGGTGTTTACTTTGAATGAAGGACTGCCTGAGAAATCAACGGTTTCTTGTTTGGGAATGCGTATGCAAAAAGGCGAAGGGGAGCTTGGATTTATGCCTTATAGACATTGGGAATATGTTTTTAATACCGATCAAGGCGAAGATTTATTGCTGATGGGAGGGTATGGATGTTTATACAATTCACCGTCTTCCATGATACACTATTTTGACGAAATGGAGGCAATGAATTTGTTTGCTACTGGGGACGATATATACTTATATTATTTAGGGAGAAAAGCAGGATTAACCAATTATGTTTTTGGTGCTGAATATTCTAGGATCTTTCCAGTGATTCCTTGGGTGCAGAACACAAATTTATTTGAAGTGAATATAGGGGAAGGTAAGAATGACGAGATGTTAAGAAATATGCAACGATTACTTTCGTAATGTGCGGAATTTTTGTAAAAATAGGCAGAGCCAAACAATCTGGAAAGCAATTTAAGCTGGCTTTAAATAGCATACAACATCGCGGACCTGATGACGAAGGTTTTACGGTGTTTCGTGGTAAAAAGTATGATGTTTTTGGTGCAGAGGATACTATCGTACCGTCGGTAGAGAATAAATCATTTGAGTTTTTGAATTTTAATTCGTTGGATGGTGATTTTACGGATTTGGATTCGGGTGAAGTAGTATTTGGACATCGACGATTATCCATCATAGAGGTTAACGAATTGGGGCATCAGCCCATGTGTTACGGAGAGGGTAGGTATTGGATTGTTTATAATGGGGAGTTATACAATTACTTAGAGATTCGCAAGGAGTTGGCAGAGGTTTATGGTAAACAATTTTTGACTAATTCGGATACGGAGGTGGTGTTGGCGGCGTATTCGGTATGGGGCAAGGAGGCGGTAAAGCGTTTTGATGGAATGTGGTCGTTTGTGATTTATGATATACAGGAGCGGGAAGTATATTGTAGCCGGGATCGATTTGGAGTGAAGCCATTGTACTATTGGATTAGTGGTGAGGGCAATTTGTTTTTTGCTAGCGAAATCAAGCAATTTACTTTTTTGGAGGGATGGAATCCTGAAATTGATGAAGCACGGGCCTTGGATTTTTTGGAGCACGGGTATTTAGACCATACTGAATTTACGTTGTTTGAGGGGGTAAAACAGGTTAGGCCGGGTTGTGAAGTGCTAATTAAATCGGATCAGATTCACGGTGTATTTACCTACGAATTCATGGATAAGTTGGTAGGAACCTGGTATAGTCTAGAAAAAACAGAGATAGAAGAAAACAATAAGTTAGCGAGTATTCGCGATGCATTTGTTGGTTCGGTATCGAATCAATTGATGGCCGATGTTCCCGTGGGTATTACATTGAGCGGTGGTATAGATTCCAGTGCGATTGCTGGGGCAATACGGACTGTTCGAGAGGAGAATTTAATGACATTTACTTCTTGTTCTGAATACAAGGCTTTTGATGAACGGCATTGGGCGGAGATAGTGAATAAGGAGATTGGGGCAGAATCGCATTACATCGTTTCGAGTTTGGATGACGTTATTGAACATACAAGAAAATTGGTTTGGATTCAGGACGAACCGTATCAGTCGCAGAGTGCGATGATGAATTATTTGGTTTATAACAAGGTAAAGGAATCGGGTATAAAAGTGATTTTATGCGGTCAAGGTGCGGACGAATATATGGGAGGGTATGGCCAATGGGCGGATATGCGTTTTTTACGGTGTAATAGTGTTTGGAGTTTGCTAAAGCAGTGTAAGTTTAGGAATTTAATACGTTTTGTTTATTTGTCTTGCTTTCAATTTTCACCGGTTAAACGATTTATAAATAATCGATTAACTAGAAATTCTAGAATTTTTAATTTTAGTAAATGGAATTTACAACGTCGGCATATTTTAGATCAATTTGATTTTAATATTTGGGAGGTTACTGGCAATATCAAGCACTTTATGCTTCATGCAGCATTACCTAAATATTTGCACTGGGAAGATAGAAATTCCATGGCAAATTCGGTGGAGGCAAGGGTTCCATTTTTGAATCACCGTTTGGTTGAGATTTATAGTTCTTTGGGAGAGGAAGACTTATTGTGTGCAGACAGGAAAGGCGTATTTAAGGATGCAATTAAACATTTATTGCCGGAGGAAATATATTATCGACGGGATAAAAAGGGGTTTGTAAACTCCGAACAGTTGTGGGTTAAGGAGGTAGATACTGAGTTTTTCCGTACCAAGTTGGAAATTGGGTTGGATAGAATTGGTGATAGGATAAATAAAAAGTGGATGTTAAAGGATTTCGATTTAATGGTTTTGGGTAAACGACCTTTTGATTATCAATTTTGGCGTATCATTATTTTTGGTGAATGGATGAGTGTGTTTGGCATTGATTTCGGAAAGAAAAAGTAAAGTTTTTGATATTACTGGTAAGCGTTTCGTTTTATCCTGAGAATTCTCCGAGGTCGTTTCGTGCTACTGAGTTGGCCAAGGAATTATGCAGGCAAGGACACCAGGTGCTGGTTGCGGGGGTAGACATTTCTGGTGAGGGAAATACACAGCGACAGCGATTGTTGGATGAATACGGCATACAGTGGTTGAGTTTGGGTGATGGTAGTTGGTCTATCTTGAATGAGCGATGGCAGCAAGGCGGGAGAATCAGCTCATTGGTAGCGCGATTATTGGGTTATTTTGGCGAGTTTCCGAGTATAGAGTGGTATTTTAAGATCCCTAGGCGATTAGTAATTCCCAAAGAAGTTGACGCAGTAATTAGTATTGCAAAGCCGTTTGCGGTGCATTGGGGCTTGAGTAGACTGGCGAAGAAGGGATTGTTAAAGGACAAAGTATGGTTGGCGGATTGTGGCGATCCATTTATGTTGAGTACGTTGAATGTGCGAAAGGTACCTTTTTATTTTTCGTATTTGGAAAAGGCCTTTTGCAGACGATGTGATTTTATTGTGACGCCTACGGAGGCGGGATATAAAGGATATTATCCAGAATTTAGGGGAAAGATTAGGGTTATACCCCAAGGGTTTCATTACGAGGAGGAGCGTGCAAAGTTGGGTGATTATACGGGGAATGATGTTTTAACGTTTGTTTACGCGGGGGCATTTTTGCATAAAGGAAGGAATCCGACTGCGTTGTTACAGGTTTTAAGTGACAGTGAGGTAGATTTTCGATTTTATATCTATACCCAACAACAATATTTGGTTACACCGCATATCAAGCAAGGGGATTCGCGTTTTATTATTCGAGGAATTATTCCTAGGGAGGAAATTATGCAAGTAATGAGAAATGCGGATTTTTTGATTAATATGATGAATGGCACTAAGGTTCAGATGCCGAGCAAGTTGATTGATTATTACATAGTAGATCGACCTGTTTTGAACATTGAAGACGATTCCTTGGGAATGGGTGAACGAGAGGTGTTATTAGAATTTTTGAATAAAGATTTCGGTAATCGGTTTGTATTTAGTAACATGGATAGTTACCGAATTTCCAATGTTTGTAAAGGTTTTGTGGAATTGATGGAGGGGAGGAAAGCGATTTCTAATGGATAGAATCCGAGTAATTCATTGCATTTTAGATAGGAAATTTTGAGTAAAAGCAGCGCGATTCGCGACCAATATTTTCCGTTTATTTTATTTTTAATATCGCCGATATTATCGTTGTTTATTGCGTTAAAAGAATCCAAAGCTACATGGGCTAAGAATATACTATGGATGTTTGTGGTGTTTTTTGCTATGTCGTTAGCGGTTATTCATGACGCATGGGACATTAGCAGGTATATACAGCAATTTAAGGATTACTATTCCGCGGGTATTTCATTTTCTGCTTTTTGGGAGGACATTACAACCAATTCACCGGATTTTCTACAACCTATGATTAATTATTTAGTATCAAAAATTACCGGTAGTACGATGGTAATTTTAACTGTTTACGGAATTATTTATGGTTATTTTTTTTCCAGGAATATATTCTTTGCCATTGAGTTTTTGGGAGAGAATTTAGGCCGCGTTACGGCACTCATATTATTTGCTGTTGCATTTATCATTAGTATTATAGAGTTCAATGGATTTCGGTATTGGACGGCCAGTCATATGTTTGTGTATGGGCTTGTAAATTATTATCTTAAAGAGCGAAAGGCCTATGGCGTATTTTGGATTTTTTTAACATTTACCTTGCATTTTTCTTTCTCATTAAATGTGGTTGTATTTATTATTCATGAAATTGCTTTAAGGCGTAGGGTAATACTTACGATCATAATGTATGTAATCACACTAAATTTAGGAAAAATAGGTATCGAACAATATATGCCCAAAGAGGTGATGCCTAAAACGTATCAGACAAAAGCTAAGGATTACACGAGTTCTGATAATATGCAACAAGTGCAGGAGCAAGAGGCGGGACAATCCATCAATGGTTATGTAAACTGGCCGTTTACAACCTTGAATTACTTAAGCTGGTTTACCATAATAATCTTGTTGATTGAAATTTGGTATCGAGGACGTGTTTATGAGAAGATGGAAATGCTGTCGATGATTTTCTTTTTTGGTGCGATAGCAAATTTGGCGGCAACGAACAGTATTTCTGGTGCTAGGTTTTTATCGGTTTTTAGTTTGATGTTTTTTCTGTACTTCATGTACATATACAAAGATTTAATTCAGAATTATTATTTTAAGGTGTTGACTGAATATTATAGTTGGGTATTTGTGGTTATTGGCATTGTTAACATACGCAG
The DNA here is from genome assembly GCA_046048755.1 of Bacteroidota bacterium. Classification (GTDB taxonomy): domain Bacteria; phylum Bacteroidota; class Bacteroidia; order NS11-12g; family UBA955; genus JAGKXC01. The sequence goes on from JBJOFM010000004.1 coordinate 8,191, forward strand.
GGTATTTGATGTGCTGGGATTTTCGGCGTTGTTGGGGGGGCCAGTGGTACGGGCATGGATGCCGGAGGATATACCCATTATTGATGCGTTCAAGGCGTTTTTTCCTTCGTTTTAGTGGAGTTAGGGTTATTGCATAGTTTGATTGGGGCGAGGGTGAAGGAGCCTGTAGTGCTGTTTCAATCGGATGACTGGGGGTTTAACCGAGTGGGATCCCCGGCAGCGCTGAAGGAGTATTGCGTTGGAGGGGTTGAAACCTTGCAGGGTAATATGGCGTTGAAGGATGCTTTGGAGACTGAGGAGGATGTGCAATTATTGAAGGGGGTGTTAACGGAGGGAGGTGTACGTGGTGCGGGGGAGAATGCGGCGGTGTTTACGTGTAATGCGGTGATGGCGAATCCTAACTTTGAAGAAATTAACCGCGTTGGGGGAGCGAATTTTGTTGCGGAGGATGTTCGGGAATCGTACCAGAAAGTCTATGGAGACGGTGTGGGTGGTTTTTCGTCCTTGGTGGAAGGCAATCAACAGGGAGTTTTTGATTTGCAGTTCCATGCTTGGGTGCACTTACAGTACGGAGCATGGTTGCAGGCAATGAGAGAAAAGGTTCCGGAGGTATTGAAAGGAGCGGAATTGGGAATTTGTGGTGTGAGCAGCACCTGGGCAAAACGGAAATTGGGAAGATCCAATTTTTTGGCGGCTTTGGACTGGCAAACTACGGACCCGGGATATACGCAATTATTGGAATCGTGGAAACATGCTTTTAATGGTTTTGGCGAAGTATGGGGAAAGCA
>JBJOFM010000005.1:0-4887 GCA_046048755.1 Bacteroidota bacterium
GGCGGATAAATACAAGTAACGCTCAATATCGTTAGGTTTTCGTTCAAGATTTTGAAGTACGCGTTGCTCTTGAATTTCTTGGGTGGTTTGTCTATAAGGGAGAAGTCCTTCCAAGTTTAACGCTTTCTTCTCTTCGCTTGAAAATGCGGTAGATTTATTGGTCTTGTTATTTCTAATCCATTCAATGTTCTGTTTCATGTGGCTAAGTTATAACAAAACAAAATTAAATGAATGCATTTGAACATGCTGTTTATTTTGTAAATTCACTCAACTTAATCATTTACTACTATGAGAAAAATATATGTTTCAGTCTTGTTAATTGGACTAGCTTATTTGGGGGTTAATGCACAAAATACTCAGCCTGGTCCTGTGAATACATTGCCAAATAGTACCAAAAAATCAAAAACGATTACTGCAATTACACCAAAGATTGACAAGCCTCTGGCTCCAAGAAATCATGGATTGAACCAGCATTCTTGTGCTACACATGAATTGACCAAGAAATATTATGAGGAAATAGGAAAGTGGTCAGAGTTCAATCAATCCTATCTAGAGGAGGCAGCAAAAACCAAACCCTATAAACCTGAAAAAACACCGGGGATAAATACTATTTCTGTAATTTTTCATGTGGTACATAATCCAAATAATCCGGCAGAGAATGTTTCGAACGCCCTCATTATGCAAGTGTTCAATGACATTCAAGAAGATTTCCAACTCTTAAATCAAGATGCCGCTAATGCGCGAACAAATTTTGGTTTTGTTCCTGCGGATGTAAACATTAATTTTTGTTTAGCCACTAAGGATCCGGCAGGCGTTCCATTAGCTGAGCAAGGAGTCATTCGTATTACAACCACTGAAGATTACTACAATCATAATGGGGGAGAAGAAAATAAGATGAAAGCTTCTGCAACTGGAGGGTCTCAGATTTGGGACAGAAATAAGTACCTGAATGTTTGGATTTGCGATATTTCGAACGGTGCGAATTCTGGCACTGCGGGGTATGCTTATCGCCCAACGAATAATATGTTGCCTGGTGCCTCCATTGATGGAATTGTCCTCGATTACAATTTAGGGATGAATAATGATAATGTACTTACGCATGAAATTGGTCATTATTTAGGACTTGACCATACCTGGGGAGGTTCGGGTAGCTGCACCTTAGATGATGGATTTAACGATACCCCAAACACTATAGGACCATCCTTTAATTATACAGGTTCTTGCTCAGGGAACCAAATGACCTGTGGTTCCACCCAAACGCAATACGAGAATTATATGGATTACAGCAACTGTACCGTAATGTTCTCACAGGCGCAAGCAAATTATATGTTGAACACCCTTACCGGCGCCCGCGCGTCCTTGTTGCTTTCTGCGGGATGTGACCCTGCTAATGTTCCTCCTGTGGCCGATTTTACCGCAGATATTTCAAATCCAATAATTATTCCTGTAGGTGGATCCGTTAACTTTTTTGATGCGTCAACCAATGTTCCAACCTCATGGACGTGGAATTTTGGCGGTGGGGCAACTAACAGCAACAATCAAAACCCAAGTGCGGTGTTTAATGCCGTTGGTACCTACACGGTTTCGCTCACCGCTACTAATGCTTATGGAGCCGATACCGAAACGAAAACCGCCCATGTTCAAGTTGTTGGTGCTGCTCCGGGTACGGCGTGTGATACACTTAGAAATTACAACCCTGTTACGGAAGATTACGCGTATTATAATTGGTCTACTGGATGGGGCTTTCTTCCAGGCTCTGGACGCTTCTCTTCAACAAACACTTCATTGATTCATCAATATGCGGATAGATATACCGCGCCGGCTTCTACGCAAGTTAGAAGGCTTCGTATGCCAATCATTAAGGCTGTGAATTCCTCTGGAAATGGCTTAGTGAAAATCCGTGTTCAACAAGACAATGCCGGAAACCCTGGGACGGTCTTAGTTACGGATACCTTATTGATTGCTGATATGGATGCAGGGTTTTACAATGAATTTGATTTTACCAATCCTCCTACCGTAACTGGAAACTTTTGGGTGACTTTTGAGTTGTTCTATGGCTCTCCGCAAGATACAGTAACCTTCATGTGTGTAGATATCAACCAACGAAATGGGACCAATGCAAGCGGTCTGAGTACGCTGAAGTGTTACTATGGAGGCCTAACAAATACCACAGGGACCTGGCATCCAACAACCGATATAAATCCGGTAATCATGACCAGCCTTTGGATGGATGTGCTGACGTCGAATGGTCCGAATCCTGTCGCCAATTTCACATTTTCCGAATCCGCAATATGTACTGGTGGACAAATTACTGTGAATGGTTCGGGTTCTACCAATACAAATAGCTATTTGTGGTACATAACAGATGATCCGTTTACAACCGTTCTCTCAACACACAACACGGCGGCTAATACCTTTGCCTTTCCACAAGTGGCTAACCGAAGAATTTATTTGTTTGCAGATGGGTCTTGTCGTACCGATGGAATCTATTTACCTGTGGTGGTGAATTCCAAACCTTCAGCAACATGTACCAAAACGAATACAACATGCGGTCAGAACAATGGAACCATTGTATTTACAAGCCCAACGGGTGGTGTACCTCCTACGTATGAATATAGTCTTGATGGGGTGAATTATCAGGCATCGTCAACTTTCGGTAATCTTCCTGCAGGAACCTATGTTGCTCGGATTCGGACCTCGGGAAGTGGCTGTGTACAAACCTATACGCGATCGATAACAGGGTCAACTGAACTTATAGCAACAATTACGCCGGGTACAACGATTTGTGTTGGAGAAACAGCTACCATCACCGCGGGGGGTGGTACAACATATACTTGGTATGATGGGCCATCTGTTCTTGGAAATACTGCAAGTATTACAGTAACGCCGGGAGCTACCTCGCAATACAGTTGTGTAGTTTCTGATGGGACATGTGAAACGGTAGTTTCAGCAAACATTATTGTGGATCAATGTGGAGCAGGAGTAGGGGAATCGATATTTAATGCTTCAGTGTATCCGAATCCAATGCAAGGAACTTTAATCATTGATATCGCGAATGCCTTTCAGTTTGAATTGATTGATGCGCGTGGTCGCTTGGTACAAAATGGCAAAGGATTGGGTAAAACAACCCTTAATACGCAAGCCTTGAGTGCAGGCGTTTATTCGTTGCGAATAAGCGTTAACGGCCAGCAAGGTGTGTTTAAAGTGATCAAAGAGTAAAGTCGATTTAATCACATGGGCGAACCGAAGGGCCAAACCGTGTGATTTTTAATACTCCTTGTAGTGTTCTTCCCACAAGCGTCGCGCTTCCTTCCATGATGGAATGGTATCACTTTCATAATGATAAGTACTACCCGTAGCAATCTTTCGAAAGGATTTTACGGCCTTTAAATGAGGTCCTGAGCCCACAAATGCACGTAGGGTTCCTATGTCATCCCAAGCGGTTAAGGTGTGCTGTATGCCTTGTATACGTTTTACTTCACAGAATTGATTTCCAGGCGCATTTTTAGCCTGATTAAAGGAAGGGATTGCTCTAAACCAAAAGGGAATACTATGCAGAATAGACTTTGGCCTTAAGCCTGTGATGGAAATAATCATGGGTAAAAATAGAAAAAATACACGCGTCTTGATAATTTATCGTAATATTGCGATATTAAATTTATCATGGGAATTACTAAAATCGATTCTTATTCGCCGAATGTACTCACCTTGTCGGAGGTGTTTAAAGCCTTAGGGCATCCGGCGCGTTTGTCCATTGTTCAATAACTAATTGATAAAGGAACATGTATTTGTGGGGACATCGTTGACGAACTTCCCTTAGCGCAAGCAAGCGTTTCGAGGCATCTGCAAGAATTGAAGAATGCGGGAATCATCAAAGGACAAATTTCGGGCACCTCAGTGTGTTATTGTTTGTCTGATGCGCACTTAGATGCTATCCTGACCCTGATTAACTCCATTAAATTATCCATTCCTAAATCCTGTTGCGATGACACTCCTTGAATTTAAAACTGCCCTTCAACAAGTTACTTATCCCACACTCTTGCTTCCGAATAGAACTCATGTGCCTGGTCATTTTCATGTTACTGAACTTGCATTAATTAGTAAAAACTTTATTGATTGTGGAGGTGTAGCGAGATTAGAACGAAAAGTAACCTTTCAGTTATGGGTAGCCAATGATCTTGATCATCGACTCACCGCATTAAAGTGGTTAGGTATTCTCAAAAAAGGGGAGTTGGATTACGGACTTACCGATGAGCCCATCGAAATTGAATATCAAGGACAAACCATTGAGCGTTATGGTCTGACATATACAAATGGCGTGTTTTATTTAATGCCATTATTTACTGAATGTTTGGCACCTGATCATTGTGGGATTCCTACGGAGAAATTACCTTCTGCTGGATCTTGTACCCCTGGAGGTGGATGCTGCTAAAATCAATTGATGATGAATAATATTCGATTAAAGTTTCTTGACCGCTTTTTAACCCTTTGGATTTTTTTAGCCATGGGAGTGGGGGTGCTCCTCGGAAATATTATACCCAATGTTGAAGGGTTATTATCTAATGTTGCTATCGGTACGACGAATGTTCCCTTAGCAATTGGACTCATCCTCATGATGTATCCACCGTTAACTAAGGTTGATTTCGCGAAGGTACCCGCTACATTAAGTAATAAGCGCTTACTGTTCTCATCCCTTTTCATTACATGGATTGTGGGTCCTTTTTTAATGTTTTTACTGGCAATTACTTTTCTGCCAAAGGATCCTGAATATCTAACAGGACTTATTGTAATAGGTCTTGCGCCGTGTATTGCCATGGTGATTGTATGGAACGACCTCGCTGGAGGTAACCGGGAGTTAGTCGCTGGCTTAGTAGGGATAAACAGCCT
>JBJOFM010000006.1:0-3389 GCA_046048755.1 Bacteroidota bacterium
AAAATGCCATCCCCTTTACCATGTAATATTCGTACCTCAGGAACACCCAATAATAACGCATCGTTCATGTATTGATCCAGAATGACGTAAACTTCCTCACCCCGTTTGCCTCGTACATCCAGGGTCAGGGCAAAATGTGCCATTCGGTCATTGATATCGATGCCACGCATGGCCGTTCGGGTTGACTTTTCTGCTTTGGGTGCTTTGACTTGCTCCAAACGATTCAGCTTAATTGTGGTGCGGATTCCGCCCAAGGCAACCACCGCGTCTTTACCCTTCAATTCCATCACCTCACCAATGGCTCCCTCGCCATCCGCCTGCTTGATACTCACCCAAGAACCCACGCTGATGGGCCCTTGAATCGTTGTTTTTTGAGGTTTTTCAGCGGCTTTGGTTGCTTGAACCTGTAATTTCTTTTCGGTGAATTCGTTTAAACCTTTACGGATTTCTTTGGTGACTTCCTTTTCGGCCGACTTCTCTTTAATCTCCCGAATCGTTTGTTCGATTTTCTGATTGGCTTCTTTGACTAATTGTTTGGCTTCCGCTTTGGCAAGGTTTAGCAAGCGTTTCTGCTCCTCTTCTAAATGGTTTTTTAGACTCGAATACTGTTCCTTAATACTTTCTGCTTGCGCTAATTGAAGCGCTAAGCTTGTGTTTTTGGCCTCCCAAATCTGCTTCTCCGTTTCCGTTTCCATCAACAACTTGTCGAAGTCCACCTGATTCTTCCCCAGTTTTTTCCGCGCATTCTCGATGATTTGATTCGGTAAGCCAATTTTTTGGGCAATCTCAAAGGCGAATGAACTTCCCGGTTTACCCATATCCAAAATGAACTGGGGCTCTAAATGCGTCGTATCGTAGCGCATCGCCGCATTAAATAATCCTTGCTTGCGATCCGCTAAACTCTTTAAATTTCCAAAGTGCGTATTGATGGCACCGTAGGCTCCTTTATCCGCTAATTTTTCTAAAATAGATTCCGCAATCGCTCCACCCAACGACGGCTCCGTGCCTGTACCAAATTCATCCACGAGTAATAAGGTTTTGTCTTGCGCGTGCGCCAAAAAATGCCGCATATTACTCAGGTGAGAGGAATAGGTACTCAATTCGTTTTCCAAGTTTTGCTCATCGCCCATATCCAAGAAGATCTGATCGAAAAAGCCCATGGTAGATCCCTCGGTGACGGGTACTAAACAGCCCGACTGGAATAAATACTGCAATAATCCGATGGTCGAAAGCGTCACAGATTTACCTCCTGCATTCGGTCCAGACACGACCATGATGCGTTTTTGATCATCCAATTTGATGTCCAGGGCCTTGATTTTTTTACCAATCTTGGCCAATGATTCTTCCAAAATGGGATGGCGCGCGCCTTTCCATTCCACCCAAGGCGTGGATTTTACATGCGGTAAAATAGCATCATGCTCGATCGCCCAAACGGCCTTCGCGCGAACAAAATCGATGATTCCGAGCCATTGATACCAGGCGGTCAACATGGGTACCATCGGCCGCACTCGGTCGGATAATCGAGATAAAATCTGAATGATTTCGCGGCGTTCCGCTGATTCCAGGGATTTGATTTCGTTGTTTAAAACGAGCGCATCCGCGGGTTCTAAATAGACCGTTTTTCCTGTGTCTGACTCGTCTTGCACGAATCCCTTAATTTTGCGTTTATGCTCAGCTGCTAACGGAATGACCATCCTTCCATTACGTAGAGTTAAGGAGAAATCTTTACTCACCCAACCTTCCTTGTAGGCTTGCTGGATGTAGGAATCTAACTTCTTACGCAGGTTTTGCTCCTCGGCAAATCGCTTCCGACGCAAGTCGCCCAAAGCCGCCGAGGCCGTTTCTTTGATTTGACCATTGATGTCAAATACGCGGTCCAATTCCTGGATAATCGGGATGATTTGTCGGAAATTGAATCCTTGTTCCTCTTCCTTCTTGATATAAGCCTGTGTAATCTTACTGATCTCGGGGTATTTTTCCGCATCGATTCCCGCAAAGAAGCGAATCACCTGATACAAAATATCCAAACCACGATGCCAATCGCGCCATTCTTCCGGGGCTAAATAATGCCCATCTAATGTTAAGGGCGCAAACCAAGGACGGAGATCAAAATAATCTTGTTGGGGCCATTCCCCACCATGATCCGCCATGATTTGTTTCATCTCATGTACCTGTTCCACCCATTGCTTGACTACCGGGAAACGGATAGAGAATTTCATTTTAGCGGCATATTCCGCCCCCATCGGGCTTAAGCAAGCCTCCTGAATATGCTCCTTAATTTGATGGAAGCCTAGTTTTTCAGCGATGTTTTCCGGGTAATTCATAGCTGATAATGGGCTTTAATTTTATCAATTAGCGCATCATTGATTTTCCAATAACTCTCGGTCGTCCAACCCGCCACATGTGGGCTGAATAGGGTAGAAGGGTGTGATGCGATTTGGTCGAAGATCTTTTTATCGACGTCAGACCAAGTGCTTAATTTTTCATTGGGCAGTACATCCAAAGCCAAACCTCGTAATTTTCCTGTGGATAATCCTTTGGCTAATGCATCCAAAGAACAAATCGAACCGCGGGACGAATTAATCAAAACGATGGGTTTGGCGAATTGAGCCAAGAAATTTTGATCAACCAGCTCTTTTGTCTCGTCTGTCAAGGGGATATGTAAACTTAATATATCGGCTTCTTCAAATATGCGTTCCATGCTACTTGTACAAGGTGCATATTTGTCATAGGCAAGAATATTCATGTCGAAACCTTGCAATTTCTTCGCAAGACTTTGACCCATGTTTCCATAGCCTATGATTCCTAATGTCTTACCTTGTAATTCCCATCCCCGATTTTCCTCTCGATTCCAAATCCCTGAACGGACCTCCATGTCTGCTGTATTGATTTTGCGCGCGATTGTGATCAATTGCCCAATCACATGTTCCGCCACCGCATCACGATTGCCTTCATTGGCACTGAATACGGCAATTTGATTTGCTTGGCAGTATTCGAGGTCGATTAAATCGAGACCCGCACCTGCTCGAGCAATAAACTCTAAATTCGTGTTTGCTAATTCCTTAGCACCTAGCGGCATTTTGGAGCGAAGAACCAATCCTTGATAATCGGTCAATGAAACATCCTTTGGATGAATCGCCGATTGCTCATCAACCTCAAAACCGAGGGAACGTAGTTCCTTGGCTAGCGAGGGATGAACTTCATCAATGATCAAGACTTTTTTCGCCATGGATTAAACGTGCATGCGGTTTTTGACCAAATCGATCGCTAAGAAGAAGGCGTGCAAGAATGAACTTGGATCTGCTACATTTTTACCTGCGATATCATAGGCTGTTCCATGGTCCGGTGAAGTCCGAATGATCGGAAGTCCAGCCGTGAAATTTACCCCC
>JBJOFM010000007.1:0-2802 GCA_046048755.1 Bacteroidota bacterium
TGGTGCAATTGGGTTTGAGCAAAGACATCGTGGGCAGTATTTTTCAAAAAACAGACGGTAAATTGGAATGGGTGATGGATATCATCGGCAACAACCCCAAGCAGTTATTCAATATGCAACCCGGGGAATACCACGTCGTATATCGAATCGCTGGCGAAACCCGCACACTGTATAGCAAAACCAAAACATTCAAAGTAACCTCAGGAACAACCACGCAAGTAGTATTATAAATCGATGAAATCATACGAAATTTTAGGTCAAAAAGACACCCGAAGCGGCTTTGGTGCCGGTTTGTTGGAAGCAGGTAAACAGAACAACAACGTAGTTGCCCTGTGCGCCGATTTAACCGGGTCCCTCATGATGGATGCATTCAAAGACGCATTTCCAGAGCGGTTCTTCCAAGCCGGTATCGCCGAAGCGAATATGATGGGAGTGGCCGCAGGATTGGCCATCGGCGGAAAAATTCCCTTCACCGGTACTTTCGCCAATTTCTCTACCGGAAGGGTGTACGATCAAATTCGTCAGTCCATCGCTTACAGCCATAAAAATGTGAAAATATGTGCCTCCCACGCCGGATTAACCCTGGGTGAGGATGGCGCTACCCACCAAATATTGGAAGATTTGGGATTGATGAAGATGTTGCCCGGCATGACCGTGATAAATCCCTGCGATTATAACCAAACCAAAGCCGCCACCATCGCGATCGCCCAACACGAAGGCCCCGTGTATTTGCGCTTTGGCCGACCCAAATGGCCCGTATTCATCTCCGAAGACACCCCGTTCATTATCGGCAAAGCTTTATTGTTAAACGAAGGTACGGACGTGAGTATTTTCGCTACCGGTCACATGGTATGGAAAGCCATCGAAGCCGGTCATATTTTGGCCGAGAAAGGAATCAATGCCGAAATAATAAATATCCACACGATTAAACCTTTGGATGATGCCGCTATTTTGGCGTCGGTGAAGAAAACCGGTTGTGCGGTTTCGGCCGAAGAACACCAATACAACGGAGGCTTAGGGGATAGCGTAGCCCAGCTATTGGCTCGCAATTTTCCAGCTCCAATGGAGTTTGTAGGGGTGAACGATTCTTTTGGTGAGTCAGGAACTCCCGATCAATTGATGGAAAAATACGGATTAACATCCCAAGCCATCGCCGATGCCGCGATAAAATCCATCGCAAGAAAAGGCTAGTCTTTTTCTAGTAAAGAATTCAACAACAAAGGGGTTTCTTCGTAGAGAGGAAGCCCCTTTTCCGTTATTTTTGCAGCCCTAATGAATACCCGGGAAATTCTTCAGCGCTTTGTAGCAACCCACCCAATGCAGGAATTGCTGTCGGCCGTTGGCGAAATTTCTGGTTCCAGTTCCACGGACATTACAGCTCCTTCCCCCATTCATTTGCAAGGGTATGCCGGTTCGGGTGCCGCCTTGGCTATCGCAGGTGTGTATTTTGCTACCAGTCGACCCATTTTAGCGGTCTTGCCAGACAAGGAATCGGCCCAATATTTTAAATCAGATCTGGAGAATTTATTGGTGGGTGAACCCGTGTATTTCTTGCCGGATTCCTTTTTGAAACCCTTTCAAAGCAACCGCGAAAATGCCATGCAAGTGCAGGAGCGGATCGAGGCATTGAATGCCATACGAAAAAATAATAAACGAATTTTAGTGACCTATGGCGCCGCCCTAGCCGAAGCCGTAGTAAACAAAGAAGTACTGGAGAAATCTTCCGTGGAAATTGCCAAAGGCCAGCAGTTGTCGGTAGATTTTCTGTTGGAGTTTTTGGAAGAAAACGGATTTCAACGGGCCGATTTTGTCTTCGAACCGGGCGAATTTAGCTGGCGCGGAGGAATTATCGACCTGTTCTCGTTCGCCCACGAATATCCCTTTCGGATTGAAATGGACGGTGATATCATTGAGTCGATTAGAACGTTCGACGTAAACAATCAGTTATCCATCAAAGAGATAGCGCATTTTTCGCTGCTGCCCAACGTGAAGGAGCAACCCAGTACAGCAACCCTGATTCCCATCACCGAATATTTATCGGAAGATACGTTGTTGTTCACCAAAGAGTTGGGATTGCAGGTAGAGGAATTGGCCAAGGGATGGGAAAAAGCCTTGCAGCAGTACCAGGATGCCATTGATATGAGTAAAGACAGCGTTCCCAAGCATCCCAAGGAAGTTTGGCTCACGCCGAAAACGCTGGAAAATGCCTTGCAAGGGTTTGTGCATATCGCTGCTGATGCCATCAGACCAAGGGACAAGGAAGCCACCATCATCGAATTTTTTCAGCAGCCGCAGCCCCTGTTTCAACGGAATTTTCAATTGCTGTTGGAATGGATGTCGGACAATAAAACCAAAGGAATTACTACCTTGGTGTTTTCGGAAAACAGTAGACAAATTGAGCGATTGCTGGCTATTATCCAAGACATTGGGACCCAAGCCGAATTTGAGCCGGTGTACCAAGGATTGAGCGAAGGATTTGTGGATGGAGATGCCAAAATGGCTTTCACCACGGAGCATCAGTTGTTCGATAAATACTATAAACCCAAGGGACGGCAGCGGTATTCGTCGCAGACCTCCCTCACGTTGCGGGAATTAAAAAACCTGCAACCCGGAGATTACGTAACCCACATCAATTACGGCATCGGAAGATTTGGGGGATTGGAAAAAATGGACGTGAATGGGGTGAAGCAGGAAGTGGTGCGGATTGTGTACCGCGATAACGATTTGCTGTATGTTTCGGTGAACAGTTTGCATAAAATCAGCAAGTACACCGGAAAAGACGGCACCGCGCCTGTATTGCAC
>JBJOFM010000008.1:0-3381 GCA_046048755.1 Bacteroidota bacterium
AAAAAGAAAGCCCCGCCGAAGCGAGGCTAAACAACTAAGCAAAATGATTTTCTATTAACCGTTCATTACTTGGTCGAAAATCGCTTTGAATCCTGCTGGATCGTTCAACGCCAAATCAGCAAGAACTTTACGATTAATTTCCAAGGAACTGGTATTAAGTTTACCCATGAATTGGCTATAGCTAACTCCTTGCTCACGGCAAGCAGCATTAATACGAACAATCCATAGGGCTCTAAATTCACGTTTTTTGGCGCGGCGATCGCGGTAAGCATAGGTTAAACCTTTCTCAACGGCGTTTTTAGCAACGGTCCAAACGTTTTTTCTTCTACCAAAGTAACCTTTGGCAAGTTTAAGGGTCTTTTTGCGGCGAGCCTTACTCGCGGCGTGGTTGACGGATCTTGGCATATTCGATTAGTTTAGTGGCTTGAGCGGTTGAGTTAACAACACTTGAATGCTCCGGCCAAGTTAATTTTTCTTATTTTCCTAAACGCAACATAAATTTCACATTGCTCATGTCTGCATCGGTAACGATTGCATCATGGCCTAAATTACGCTTACGCTTGGTAGCCTTTTTGGTAAGAATGTGGTTCTTAAACGCTTTGGCTCTTTTCACTTTTCCAGTGCCGGTTACACGAAAACGCTTCTTGGCGCTGGAATTGGTTTTCATCTTGGGCATATATCCTAATATTTATTATTTTCTAAAATTATTTTTTTCCTTTGGGAGCCAACATAATGGCTACCTTTTTTCCTTCTTCTTTGGGCTCGGATTCCAATTTCGCATACCCTTCATCGATCAACACATTGGCAAAACCCATTAACAAATCAACACCGCGCTGCTTGTACACAATGGTTCTACCACGGAAGAACACATAAGCTCTCACCTTGTTACCCTGCTCCAAGAAATGCTTGGCATGCTTGATTTTAAAATCAATATCATGCTCATCGGTATTGGGTCCAAAACGAATTTCTTTTACCTCTTGCTTTACCGCGTTCGCTTTGATCTCTTTTTGTTTCTTCTTCTGTTCGTAGAGATACTTTTTGTAATCCACGATTTTACATACCGGAGGAACTGCATTGGGAGAAATTTCTACCAAATCCAAGCCTTGCTCGAAAGCCATTTCGATAGCTACAGCGGTTGGATAGACATCCACGGCAACGTTTTCTCCAACTACACGCACTTCTTTGGCGGTAATCTTCTCGTTGATCTTATGGAGATCTTCCTTCTTGGGCGGTCTGCGGTTGTTAAATCCTGGTTTCATCTACTATAATGTCAGCAAATTGCTGCAGTTCCATACTTCCCAAATCCTCGCCTCCGTGTTTACGAACCGATACTGCTCGGCCCGCCGCTTCCTTCTCTCCTACAATCAACATGTAAGGGATTTTAGCCACTTCTGCATCACGGATTTTCTTACCCGCTTTTTCAGATCTGGAATCTATGGAGGCGCGAATATCGAGGTTTTTGAGGAATTTTACAACTTCATCTGCATAATCCTGGTATTTATCGCTAATCGGCAACACAATAACTTGCTTTGGAGCCAGCCATGCTGGGAAGTTTCCTGCGTAATGTTCTAATAAAAATCCGATAAATCGCTCGTGTGTGCTCAACGGAGCCCTGTGTATAATAATAGGTCTCTCCCGTTCGTTTTTCTCGTTGATGTACGATAAATCAAATCGTTCGGCCTGAGCAAAATCTACTTGGTTGGTAGCCAAGGTGAACTCCCTACCGATAGCACTCCACACCTGAATGTCGATTTTTGGACCGTAAAAAGCCGCTTCGTCTTCCACTTCCACAAACGAAACATCCATCGTCTGCAGAACTCTACGAACCATATCCTCGGTTTTCAACCATAATTCGGGCATGTCGATGTACTTCTGACCCAATTTCGCTGGATCGTGTTTGGAGAAACGCATTACATATTTATCGATACCGAACTTGGCGAAATATTTCAAATACAACGCGTTCACCGCCTTGAACTCTTGCTCAAACTGCTCTTCGGTACAATAGATATGCGCATCGTTCATCTGCAAACTGCGCACCCGCATCAACCCAAACAACTCTCCGCTTTGCTCATACCGGTAACAGGTACCGTACTCGGCCAAACGCAAGGGCAAATCCCGATACGTGCGCGGCACTGCGCGGAACATCTTGTGGTGGTGCGGGCAATTCATCGCCTTCAAATAGTATTTATCCCCATCGATTTCCATCGGCGGAAACATCGAATCGGCGTAATACGGCAAGTGACCGCTCTTTAAATACATGCTTTCCTTGGCGATATGGGGCGATTTCACGCGCTCATACCCCGCCTCGCGCTCGGTTTTCTTGGCGAAAGCTTCCAACGACTCAATGATAGCACCTCCATTGGGCAACCACAGTGGCAGACCGGGTCCTACATCGTCATCGAAGGTATAAATCTCCAACTCTTTTCCCAATTTTCGGTGATCACGTTTTTTCGCTTCTTCCATCAGGTGCAAGTATTCTTCCAACTCCGATTTTTTGGGGAAGGTGATACCGTAAATACGGGTAAGTTGCTTATTCTTCTCGTTTCCGCGCCAGTATGCACCGGCTAGGTTGAGTAATTTTACCGATTTGATATGACCGGTATGGGGAATATGGGGGCCTCTACACAAATCCGTGAAACCGCCTTGTTGGTAGAAGGTAATGCTACCATCGGCCAATTCCTGCAGCAATTCCACTTTGTATGGATCGCCTTTTTCGCTGAAATACCGGATGGCTTCGTCCTTGGCCACTTCGGTTCTCACGAAGACATTATCCTGCTTGGCAAGTTCCATCATTTTCTTTTCCAAGGCATCGAAATGTTCGGAAGAAAAAGAAATATCGCCGAAATCGATATCGTAATAAAAGCCTTTATCGATGGGCGGTCCGATAGCAAATTTGGCACCTGGGAACAGGGATTCAATGGCTTCGGCCATCAAGTGGGCGGAGGAATGCCAGTAGGTGGATTTTCCTTCATCGTCTTTCCACGTCAGCAGTTGCAAGGTAGCATCGGCGGTGATGGGTCGGGTTGCGTCCCACACTTGACCGTTTACTTTTGCGGCCAGCACATTTCTTGCGAGGCCTTCGCTGATGGAGGTGGCGATATCCATGGCGGTACTACCTTGGGGGTAGCTACGCACGGCGCCGTCGGGAAAGGAGATATTAATTTCCATGGATAGGGTTACAAAAATAAAGAAATGCGTGGGAAGAAATAATCTTTTTTTCTGATTTCTCTTGCAAATGAGGAAGGGATATTGCTATATTTGCAGCCCCATTGGTGAGGTGGGTGAGTGGCTTAAACCACCAGTTTGCTAAACTGACGAACGGGAAACTGTTCCGGGGGTTCGAATCCCCCCCTCACCGCAGGAAAACAAAGAACCCGGTTA
>JBJOFM010000009.1:0-4465 GCA_046048755.1 Bacteroidota bacterium
AATCTATGCCGTGCTCACTTTTTTACGTGATTTTCGAGACAATTTCAATGCGGAGTTGTTAGCCGAAAGTCATAATTATAGTGGTAAAAACATTGCACAATACGAAACCCTTATTACCCTGATTCTTCTTGCCGGCATACCCTTTATTTCCCTGATTAAAAACCACTTAAAAGCCATTCAACTCACCTTTGTGATTGCTGCATGCGGTGGTCTACTTAACCTAATCACCCTCTATTTATATAAAAATCATAACCTTTCTGGTAGTTATTTAGTACTATTATCAGGGCTGGGAATGTATGCGGGATATATTCTTATAAATATCAGCATTATGAATCGGATTATTGGTTTCCGAAACACACCAGGGAACTGCGGTTTCTTGATGTATTCGGCAGATTCAACGGGGTATTTGGCATCCATTATCGTGATGTCCATTGCCTTGTTTCAAAACAAATCAGCCGTACAATGGCTCCCCATCTTTGAACAACTACTTACTTGGGGCAGTATCGCCGTGCTTTTAATTTCACTGTTGCCTATTCGATATTGTTACCAAATAAATAAAAACAAACACTCATGACGAAATCTGTAAATATCATCGGATCCGGAATACTTGGAATGGCATTCGCCAGAGCTTTTGCCATCAAAGGATATACGGTGAATGTTTTTGAACGCAGCGAAAAACCTACGGGGTCGTCCATCCGAAATTTCGGAATGGTATGGCCCATCGGTCAACATAAAAACGGCTTACTCAACCGAGCCATGCGCACTCGCGAAATATGGAAAGAAGTATGTGACGATGCTAAAATATGGTACAAAGAATCTGGTTCCCTGCAGTTGCTGTGCAATCCGATCGAAATTAGTATGGGACAAGAATTTTACGATGAGGAAAAGGCCGCGAGACCCGATTTGGAATTTTACACACTTTCCCAAGTTCAATCCTTGGTGCCATTTATCAATAAACAGTTTGTACGTGGTGCATTATTCAGTCCAACCGAAATTATCGTTGAAGCCAGAACTGCCATCCGTGAAATCCCCGAATATCTGCATCGTAAATACAATGTAAATTTTCATTTCAATACTACCATTGTACGATGTGAGGGCAATACCCTAACCTGTAATTATGGAACCAAATACCAAGGAGATATCACCATATTAGCTAGTGGTTACGAAACGCAATTATTATTTCCCGATATTTTCAATGCCGCACCCATCACTATTTCCAGCTTAAATATGCTACGAAGTCATCCCATCAGTGACACCATTCCCGCATTGTGCGCGGGACTGAGTTTTTTACACTACCCTTCGTATGAGGTATGTAAATCCATGGATGAGTACAAAAACTATTGCGAAAACGAATTCCCCTTACAATTACAAAACGGTGTACATCTGTTGGTTTCTCAGAATCCCAACGGTCAGTTGACAATTGGAGATTCCCACCATTATGGTATGCACCACGACCCCTTCCAGTCCGATACCGTAGACCAGAGTATCTTAGACTATATGCAGCGCGTAATTCAACCCATTCATTTTGGAATAGCGCAACGCTGGACGGGACAATACTTGAAATTAACTAACGGCAAAAGCGAATGGTTTGAACAAATACAACCGGGCGTTTTTCTTGCCAATGGGCCAGGCGGAGCAGGCATGACATTAGGCTGGGGAATGGCCGAAGAATGCGTAGAATCGATAACAAAATAAAAAACGGGTATCGAAATACGATACCCGTTTCTACTTTACCCATTACTTATAAATTCACCTATCCCATTAAACGTTGGATAAGGTTAGAATCCCGAATACGGAGGATAATTTTCTAAGCAATAGTTTATATCGTGCCATACTTGTTCTGGTATTTCCGAATCGATGTCGATTCGCTTTCCTTCGTCATCCCAACGACGCAATTGCAGACAATCCGAAAAATACGGTAACTGTCTATGGTATTGACTTTCATCTTCACTCATTAATCCCCCTTGCTTCATTAAGCTGCTTAAACTGGCAGCGGAAAGTCTATTAATATAATACGGCTCGTTGGTAACCAAATAGCGCTTGGCCCAAACATGCGAATCCACCAATCGAACAATTTTATCGGAAAAGCCCCAATCGGCGAGCAATCTTGCGGCTAATTTTTCGTGCTGCATGTCACTACCATCTATTTTAGATTCATCGTAATACAAATGTCCGATATCGTGCAAAAATGCCGCTACTCGCATTTCTGGATCCGATTTAGACTCCCAAGCCCGCGTCCAGCACTGGATTGCATGTTCGATTTGCGTTACATTTTCTCCGTAATTCAAATTACCCTTCGAGATGTATAATTCTTTTATAATTTCTACGATTTCCACCCTAATTTAATTAAAAAAAGGAGGTCAAAATTTCTTTCAACCTCCCTTACTACTATAATTTAAAAAAATAAATTACTTTAATAACCACATTTCGGCATTGATATCATCTTTACCTGCAAATTGCGCATCCACAGCTGCTTTCCAACTTGCTGCGTTATTAGTTCTTTCGCTGGCTGGATACTGGAAGCGTTTAGGAATCAAACCGCTATTTCCTGTTCCAGGTCCGTTGATAGAAAACGTAGGGAACCCAGTTCTACGATAGTTGTAATACCCTTCCAAACCACTGTTTTGGAAGAATGAAAGGTATTTCTGAGAAATAATCTGTCTTAAACCATTATCGTTTGCACCTGCATATTTTACTACCGGCTGATTGAAGTAAGCCGCTTCATCAAAATTGTAGGTATTCTTGATGTAGTCAGCCGCGTTGGTAGGTGAACCACCGTTTCTGAAAGCATATACATCTACCGAACCATTGTTGATACCATAAAATGCAAAACTAGCTTTAATTCCTTTTTCGTACCAGTCAGAAGCACTTTCTGAGATCCAGCCACGGTGAGCCGCTTCAGCGATATTGAAACACATTTCAGAATACCCCACTTGAATACAAGGCTCAGCAACAAAAGTGCGATACCAACGATAACGATTGTACAAAGAATACTCACCATTCAAATAATCACCACCATTACTTACCTGCATTTTAGTAGACATGTCCGCCAAATCCTGATTGGCATCTGCACCCACAAACGAGTTAAAATCGGTATAACCAGAACCCGCCTTCAATTTTGCACCTGCTGGTTCAGCAATTAAAAATACACGAGGATCCTTCAAATACGTAAGTATGGAAATATTGGTAGAAGACATGTTGTAACGCAAGGCATCAAAACCATAATTATCAGGACTTACAGGGTATTTGTTTAAAGTACTGTTGTAAACAAACTGCATGTTATCGCTATTGGAAGTGTACACAGGATACTTCGATGGGTTACTCACAATCGCTTGGAATTTACCTTTAACATTTAAATCAGCATCGGCATCTTTGTTACTTAATGCAATCAACACACGTAAGGTGAAAGCATTATTCATTTTCTGCCAAGCCAACAAATTGTTATTAAAGTAAATATCGCCAGAGAAGGTAGTTTTACCGGAGGCAATCAACGATGTCATATCGGCATTTGCTTCTTCTAACCAAGTTAGTACTTGCTTAAATACATCCTTTTGTGAATCGTATTTAGGTAAGAAATTATCGGCCTTTAATGCTTCACTCAACGGAACATCGCCCGTTAACATGGTCATCTGATAATACAAATACGCACGGAAAAATTTACCTAAAGCAGAATAAGGATTCACGTCTGGGTTACCAATACGCTTCGCTTCCTCTTCCATTTTTAGAACGTTTTTCAAGGTAGTGTAAGACCAACTGGCGCCTCCCCAGTTGTACTCGTTGTTTCCGTAATAGTTGTAATTACACAAATTGTATTGGCAAATACGAGCATCTCCACCCCAAGGACGTTGATTGATGGAAAAACAAATACCGTTCAACACCAAATCAGGAGTTACCTGGGTTGGGCGATTTGGATCTTTGTCTAATCCTTCCACCGAACAGCTATTCATAGTAAACGCAGTTACTACGGCCACTATTGCAAAAAATATCTTTTTCATTGTTTAAATTATTAGTAATTAGAAAGTTAAATTGATGTTAATACCGTATCTTCTCATGGTTGGAGACTGCAATGCAGAATATCCAGTCATACCAGGGAACTGGTCCATATCCAAATCATCCAATCCTTTAGCGAAATACAATAAGTTTCTACCTACCAAAGAAACAGAAGCTGCTTTGAAGGTCTTACCCATTTTTGCTGTAGGGATGTTGTAGGTAACTGTTAATTCACGCAACTTCATGTAATCTTTCTTCATGATGTTGGCTTCATACTGACCATAGTAACGGCTGATATAATCTTGTAAGTACGTCTTTGTTTCGTTTGACTTAAACGCTAAGTCACCGTAGTTTACAATCTCACCGGTGATAGGATCGTACTGAATGCTACCAGAAGAAACCTGTACACCTTCACCCAACCATGTTTTTTCACCACGAGTATCCGCTTCACGCGCAGAGGCCATAGAAACACCAT
>JBJOFM010000010.1:0-3410 GCA_046048755.1 Bacteroidota bacterium
TTAAACAAATTACCGAAACCGATTTATTGTTATTTTACTACCAAGAGGCTGATGAGGTAACTACTTCAATCATTAAAGAGCATTTGTCTGATAATTTAGATTGGCAGTATTTTCTCAATGAAATGGAGTCATTTTCAAATGAATCCAAAAGTGTGTGTTGTTCCCCCAGTAATACTACCCTTTCTATCATTTTAGAAGAAAGTCGTTCTCAGTTAGAACATTCACACTAGTTTTCGCTTATTCCTTTATTGGATTAAATTTCCTTTTAAATCCTTAATTTTGGAATATGGATTTCATACCAAAATTAGATTTAAATCACTTTATCAAAGGAGATCATCAACAGAAACTACAGTTTGTAAATGATTTAGGTAAAGCATACGAGGAAATAGGTTTTGTAGCAGTTCGTAATCATGGTATTGAAAAAGATATTTTAGAAAATCTCTACCACCAAGTTTCTTTATTTTTCAATTCTCCCGAAAAAATCAAAGCCGTTTATAATGACGATTTAGGTGGTGGTCAACGAGGTTATACAGGTTTTGGAAAAGAACATGCAAAAAACAGAAACACTGGGGACCTAAAAGAATTTTGGCATTTTGGTCAATTTACAGAAGACTCAGAAGATCCAACAAACACACCCTCCTACCCAGAGAATAAGATAGTTTTAGAACTTCCAGAGTTTAATGTTTACGGCAAGCTTGCTTATAAAGCATTAGAGAATACTGGTATTGCCATGTTACAAGCAATAAGTTTGTATTTGGGTTTAGAAGAGGATTATTTCGATAAGAAGGTTATTTGGGGAAATAGCATTTTGCGAGCTATCCATTACCCACCAATTACTGAAGATCCAAAAGATGCAATTAGAGCAGGAGAACACGAAGACATCAATTTAATAACCCTATTGGTTGGTGCAAGTGCTGATGGATTAGAAGTACTAAATAAACAAGGAAAGTATATTGCTGTAACTGAGGTAGAAAATCATATCGTAGTAAATGTTGGTGACATGCTTCAACGATTAACGAATGACGTTTTACGCAGTACAACCCATAGAGTAGTAAATCCACCCAAAGAGAAATGGAGTGAACCTAGATTTAGTATTCCATTTTTCTTGCATCCAAGGCCAGAAACCAGACTAGATTGTTTACCTAGCTGTATTTCAGAAACAAATCCAAAGAAATACGAAGATTGTACTGCTCAGGAATTTCTAACTCAGCGATTGAAAGAAATCGGATTAATAAAATAGATTTTTTAATTCGTGTGCATCCTCGGGTTTCATTTTCCCCGCTAAAATTAATCGAACTTGTCTTCTGCGTAAAGCACCATCGTATTTTTGAATTTCCAATTCGGATTCGGGTATTATTTCAGGTACTTTGGTAGGCTTATTTCTGCTATCTAGTGCAACAAAGGTATAATATGCCTCATTACTTTTGACTACATCTCCACTTGGTACACTTCTAGCATGGACTTCAATAAACACTTCCATACTGGAATTAAATGAGCGGGTAACAAAGGCATTCAATGTTACCACATCTCCAAGTCGGATACTTTCTTTAAATGAAACTGAATCCACAGAAGCGGTAACCACAATCTGATTTGCATGTTTTTGAGCAGCAATAGCAGCACAGATATCCATCCAATGTAACATTTTACCTCCCATCAAATTCCCTAGTGTATTGGTATCATTCGGAAGTACAATTTCATTCATGGTGGTGAATGAGTAGGACGGTTTTTTATTTGAGTTCATAGTATATACAAAAATAAAAGGGGAAAGCCGCAAAGACTTTCCCTTTTAATAAAAATTATTTTAATGGATTAGGCTTGGCCTACAACAGATACAAAACTTCTACCGTCTTTTCCTTTACGGAATTGTACAGTACCATTTGTAAGAGCAAATAAAGTATGGTCTTTACCGATTCCTACATTTGTTTCAGGATGGTGTTTTGTTCCACGTTGACGAACGATAATCCCGCCAGCTTTAACAATTTGACCACCAAAAATTTTCACACCTAAGCGTTTGCTATGTGATTCTCTTCCGTTTTTGGTACTACCCGCACCTTTTTTGTGTGCCATTGTATTTCTCTTTTAATTTTATGCTTTGATACTATCAATTTTCAAAACAGTTAAATAATGGCGAAAACCATTTTTTACTGTGTAACCTTTTCTTCTTTTCTTTTTGAAAACCAACACTTTGTCGCCTTTGCCATGCTCTTTTACTGTAGCAGTAACTTTTGCGCCAGAAACGGTTGGTGTTCCTACTTTAACCTTATCACCACCGATAAGCAAAACTTTATCAAATTCCACTGTGGAACCTTCAGCAGCATTCAAACGATTCACCACCAAGTGGTTGTTTTCGGTAACTCTGTATTGCCTTCCGGCTATTTCAACTATGGCGTACATATCCGTAAATTGGGCTGCAAAGATAAGGGTGTTATTTAATTTTTCAAACTATTTACAGAAAAAAACAATGTTTTCATTCTTCCATATTTCCAAAATCAATTCCCACAGGAACGCCCGTTAACAATATTAGACACAGCAAATTTATGGTGATATCCCTTATTCTTTAACATAGATATTTGAGGATTCATGAAAAAGGTATTTTTAGTTTTTGCATCTTGGATGTTTTTATCGCAGGTGACCTATGCGCAAACCAATAGCGAAAATTCTAATCCACCCAAAAATGGCAAGGGGATAGATAACACCTCGCGCAATGTGGTAACTCAATTTGAACCCAAATTAATACCGTCTTCTAAGTTATTGATAGACCCTATCGTTCCAAAAACGGAAAACCCACGAATTAATTACAAAATTGAAACACCCGAATATCATTGGGTAACCTCAAAAATTGCTAGACCCGTTCAACCCGAGCGATTAAAAGATCGAAGTTCTGATACCGTTTATCAATCGAACTATATTCGGTTGGGAGGTGGAAATTATGGTCATATGTTGGGTGAGTTATACCTCGCGAATAAAGCAGCATCTGATTATAGTTACAACCTTTCCGTTCAACATTTGAATGCAAATCCTGCCAATTCCATCCGAGAGTTTTCAACATCTAGGATATTAGTTCAAGGAGCTAAGTATTTTAGAAACTCATCCTTGGATACCCGACTTTTTTATAACCGATACCAAAATAATTTTTTTGCCAAAGATTCTGCGTTTAATGGAGATATCTTAACTCTAGGAAAAATCGCTCAAAATTATGGATTAGGAATAGGCTACAATTATTTAAGTCAGGGTAAAATGCCCAGTTTCGCCGCAGATTTAGTATACAATGGATTTCAAAACAATTTCAACCAGCAAGAAATGGATATTGCTGCAACGGGTAATTTACGTAAAAAGTTTAAAGAAGCTGAACTTGGTTTATTCATTGGTGGAACTTATTTAACCCAGGTTCAACGTGCTGGATTAATAAG
>JBJOFM010000011.1:0-11300 GCA_046048755.1 Bacteroidota bacterium
GAATTATATCGGTCAGTTTGCGGAAGCCATTCGCCTTGATCGTCTAATAAACGCGTGGCGAAATGACCATTCATGCATCGACCCCCGGTTGCGGGTTCCTCTTGGATATCGGGATTGGCATAAAGTTGGGCAAAAAACTCCTTTACATTGCTTATCTCTTTAGCGAACATAAAGGTTTGATCGCGGTAATAACCGCTTCGCCAATCGCCTTTTTCAAAAACTTTAGCCATCGCTAATTGGGCTACTTCTTTGCCATCGCCGAAAATTCCAAATTTTGCTTTACCGGTCAATACTTCCTTTCGGCCAATTAAGCTGGCATGTCGGCTTTCAAAAGCAATTCGATAATCGTTCAGGACCTCTTTAACAAATTCTTCCTTACTTAGTTCGGCAGTTTTTACACTGGTTTGCATGCGACTGCAAAGATACGTGTTTCGTTGAACATGCTATTTGCTACGATTAGGATAACTTTAATGAAATAATTATGAATTTATTTACCGGTTTTGCTCAGTAGATTTGCGGTATGTCCACCTTTGAATTAATATCACCTTTTCAACCAACTGGAGATCAGCCTGGGGCCATCCAAAAATTGGTGGAGGGTATGAATTCGGGGGTTCCTGCCCAGACTTTACTGGGGGTTACGGGTAGTGGCAAAACGTTTACCGTAGCAAATGTGATTTCACAAACCCAACGACCTACCTTGGTTTTAAGCCATAACAAAACCTTGGTTTCTCAATTGTACGGAGAATTTAAGCAGTTTTTCCCTAACAATGCGGTGGAGTATTTTGTGAGTTATTACGATTATTATCAGCCAGAAGCCTATATCCCAACAACCAATACGTACATCGAGAAGGATTTAAATATTAACGATGAAATCGAAAAATTGCGGTTGCGCACGATTTCAAGTTTGCTCAGTGGTAGGCGGGATGTGATTGTAGTGGCCAGCGTTAGCTGTATTTATGGTGCCGGTAACCCTGCGGATTATGAAAACACCATCATTCGATTCAGTGTGGGTGATACCTTATCACGAAACCAATTATTGTATCGATTGGTGGAGAGTTTATACAGCAGAACAACGGCGGATTTTCTTCGGGGTACATTCCGAGTAAAAGGCGATACGGTGGATGTGCATTTGGCCTACAATGACTTTGCCTATAGAGTATCGTTTTTTGGCGATGAGATCGAGGAAATATACAGTTTTGAGCCAGAAAGTGGCAAGAAAATAGAGAATTTAACCCATGCAGCGATATATCCAGCGAATTTGTATGTGAGTCCACGCGATCGACTAAAAGAAATTATTTACCAGATTCAAGACGATTTGATGGAGCAGATGGAATGGTTTCAAAAGCAGGGCAGATTCTTGGAGGCCAAGCGTTTGGAAGAGCGGGTGAACTTCGATCTTGAAATGATTCGGGAATTGGGATATTGTAATGGAATCGAGAACTATTCGCGGTATTTTGATAGAAGAAAACCGGGAGATCGACCCTTTTGCCTGTTGGATTATTTCCCCAAGGATTTTTTGCTGGTAGTAGACGAATCCCATGTGAGTATGCCCCAGATACGAGCCATGTACGCGGGCGATCGGAGTAGAAAAGTGAATTTGGTGGATTTTGGTTTCCGATTACCTGCTGCTTTGGACAATAGGCCTTTGCAGTTTGATGAATTTTACGGTGCACTGAATCAAGTAATTTATGTAAGTGCTACTCCTGCTGATTACGAAATAAAGGAAAGCGAAGGAGTGGTGGTGGAACAGCTAATTCGACCTACAGGGTTGTTGGATCCCATCATCGAGGTTCGGCCTTTGGAGAACCAAGTGGATGATTTAATTGAGGAAATTGAAAATCGAATCAAGATGGGCGATCGGGTTTTGGTTACTACACTGACCAAGCGAATGGCGGAGGAGTTAACAAAGTATTTATTGCGATTAAGCATTAAAGTGGACTACATTCACAGCGAGGTTAAAACCTTGGACAGGGTGGAGATCTTAAGGAATTTGCGGTTGGGATCTATTGATGTTTTGGTGGGTGTAAATTTATTAAGAGAGGGCTTAGATTTGCCAGAAGTGAGTTTAGTGGCCATCATGGATGCCGATAAGGAAGGTTTTTTACGTTCTCAAACTTCCTTGGTTCAAACCATTGGAAGGGCCGCCCGAAACGATAGAGGCTTGGTAATTATGTATGCCGATAAAATTACGGAAAGTATGCGGTTAACCATCGAAGAGACCAATCGCCGAAGGGCTAAACAAGAAGAATACAACAAAACACACGGTATAACTCCAACGACCGTCCGAAAGAGTAAGGATGAGATATTCCGACAAACGTCGGTAGCCGATGCTAAATCCGGGGATGTTGATTTACATGTTCACGGAAGTTATGAAGTTACCATGCCTGAAATTGGTTTGGCTGCCGATCCCGTGATAAATTACATGGATAAGGACTCATTGAAGAAGGCTATAACCCGAACAGAAAAAGACATGTTGCGTGCTGCCAAAGAGATGGAATATATGGAGGCTGCCCGTTTACGCGATGAATTGGAAGTACTTAGAAATAAGCTAGCCGAAGCAACCTAATTTACTCCGGAATCAGAATAGTTTCTCTCACCACGGAACTCATGCAGAAGAGTCCACCTAATGTGTTTTTGGGATTTTTATTGATAGCAATGATGTTCGAAAAAATATTGGCGGGTGGGGTTGCAAAGAGTCCACCGTTTTGATTTTCGTTTCTCACCAAATTAAACCAGCCGTAGGCGATTGCGCTAATGGAGTGAATTTCTAAGCGAACCGTTTCGTCTTTTTTAAACGATCGCAAAAAGTCATTTACACCGGAATATCGGATTGGATAAATAAATAGTTCTCCATCCACTTCGGTTGAGGTATTTCCCATATCTGCTGATATGTTTAATTGATCAATATCGTTTAGGAAGGTATCGTTTCGGAATGTTTTTATCCAATAAAAGTCGCCTTTCCCAAACGCATCTTTAGCCATCAACTCAACATAATACCCGGTAGTGTTAAACGGGGGGCCGTTCCCTTCTACATCTACCAAGCGGATGGAGTCTATGGTTGCGGTACGAGCTAAATTACAAAAGCTTGCGAGGGTATCGCCATCCACTAAAATGAAAAGTGCGTAATCGTGTCCAATTGTGAATGTATCACCGGTGGCGGGATTAGGGGTAAATTGATATTTGCCTTTCTCGGTATGCTGAAAGAAGTAAGGTTTACCTGCGGTGGTATCGAATAACAATACTTGAGCATTTGTGACCGCAGGTGCTGCATTGGTATCGAAATAATTAACTCCTTTGGATAAGGTGATAGTTTGTGTTTCGGGTAGGTTATTGATAAAGGCGTCTACAACCAATTTCGGTTTGTTGTAGTCTACTGATACTTTGATTTCGTCTTCACAACCGGTTTGAAACACTGCTAAACCTACCAGAATACAGGTAAAAATGAGCGACTTAAGGTTTAAATTAAATGGATGTTTTAGCATGTGATTAGAATTTAAAATTGTAAGAGATAGCAGGAACAATGCTTCCGATTACACTGTATCGCACAGCGGCATTGTAGTTTTTATCTTGAAAATTGGTGGCAAAATAAATACTAAACGGGTTACGACGGTTGTAAGTGTTGTAGGTAGAAAAGACCCAAAAACTCTCCCATTTCGGATTCTTTTTTCTGTAATAGGTGAAGGATAAGTCTAAACGATGGTAATCGGGATTTCTCACGTTGTTCCTTGCGTTACTACCGGCATCGGGAACTGTATATCCTTGAACTTTGTATTGACCGGTGTAGAAGGTAGTAGGTGTGCCAGAACTAAATATAAAATTAGCAGCAAACTCCCAGCGGAGGTTGATTTTATATTGAACCACTACGGCTAGGTTATGGAGTCTATCGAAACGATTGGCGTACCAGTTATCATCGTTGATACCTACAACTTTACGTTCGGATCTTGATAAGGTATAACTTACCCAACCCGTTAGATCACCTCCCGATTTCTTAACATAACACTCCAATCCATAGGCTCTACCGATTCCAGTAAGTAAGTCGGCTTCTAAGAATTCATTAAGAAGTAGGTTAGCTCCATCTATGTAATCAACCTGATTTTGCAATGATTTGTAATAGGATTCAATGCTGGTTTCCAAGGTTGAGTTTTTACCAAAATTGCGGAAGTATCCCAAGGAAACTTGGTCAGCGATTTCGGGTTTAATGTTATTCGTTGTGGGTTGCCAAACGTCGAAAGGCACACTGGCTGCGGTATTGGAGATTAAGTGCAGGTTTTGAACCATGCGGTTGTATCCTCCCTTGATGGAGTGGGTTTTACCGGTTTGCCACTTGAAACTAAGTCTGGGTTCTGGATAAATATAATTAGCAACCACTTCACCTCGTTGGGTAGAATAGGTAGAATCCAAGATTCCTTGTTTACCAGGTTCACGGTTATATAAGTACACTTTTCCAGGTCCTAAATAGGCGAACTGGGAAAGTCGCATTCCTGCTCGAACAGAAAATTTGCCGCTACTATTCCAATCATTGGAAACATACACTGCGTTTTCAAAGCCATATCTATCGGGAAGTCCAAAACGAATATTTAGGGTCTCCGAAGTGGCTCGTGCATCTCCTGGAATAAATCTATAGTAAGTGGATTGCAATCCGAAGTTTGCGGTATTCTTAGGATTTATGCTGTAGGTAAAGTCAGCTTTTGCAGAATTATTTACAATGTAACTTTGCCAATTGAAGGTTACATCCCGGTTAGTAAATTCCAAGTTGTAACGATAACGAGAGTAGTAATAGGTGAAATTGGAGAATAATTTACTATTAATGACGTGATTCCATCTACCGGTAATGGTTGAATTCCCCCATTTCACACCAAACAAACCGGCTGCTTTGAATACGTCGTCGCCAATATAACTGGAGATAAAGAAATTGTCTTTGCCTCTGCTGTAATTAAATTTGGTTGTTAGGTCGTAAAAATAAAATTGCGAACCGGCTAAATCGTCATTTAAAAAGGGTTTGGCTAAATAATCGATGTAGGATCTTCTACCTGATACTAGAAAGCTTGATTTTGCGGGAGTTTTTCTATTTTTAGTTAGGGATTTAAGACCTTTATTTTCGGGAAGTGCTAATGGACCTTCGAGGGTTAATCGGGAAAAAATGGTGCCAATTCCTCCGCTTCCAGCCAATCTACTTCTATTACCATCTCGAGTTTTCACGTCTAAGGTGGAACTTAGTCTTCCCCCGTATTGAGAAGGTATTCCACCTTTTACTAATTCAACATCTTTTACTGCGTCTGGGTTAAAAATGGAGAAAAAACCAAAAAGGTGGGCGGAATTGAACACGGGCGCTTCATCCATTAAGACAAGGTTTTGGTCGATCCCACCGCCGCGAACATTGAATCCAGAAGCTCCTTCGCCCACGGTAGTTACACCGGGCAGTAATTGTACGCTTCGAATTACATCGGGTTCTCCCAACAATGCGGGGATTTTTTTGATGGTTTGACCGTTTATGGATTGCACGGAAACATCCAAAGATTTTACGTTGTTATTGCGTTTTGCCGTAATTTCAATGGCCTTCATAGCATCGCTTTCAACAGGTAGGTTGAAATTAATTTCTTTGGATTCGGTGAGTGTCACATAGCGCACATAGTCTTGGTAACCGTTGGAGGAAATAACCAACTTCCAATCTCCTGGCTTTAGGGTTAAACTGTAAAATCCGTAGGAATTGGTAATTGCTTTTTGTGCAGGTGAAACTTTTACGGTGTTGTTATTTGGTAGGGTAGGGCTGGTAGAACCGGGCTTGCCAGTTGGGTTGTTTGGTATAGCAGTTATTTCTGCTTTGGAGATTGTTTCCTGAGAAATACTATCTCTCACATAGCCCGAAATTGTAGCAATTTGAGCTTGTGATTGTATTGGCAATAAAACACTAATTAAAACAACGAAAAATAAACGAATCATTATGGGCTGCAAAGGTAGTTGAGTAAGTAACCAATAAGTGTTGAATTCGTTTGAATATGTTGCAAAAACGACCAATGATTACATGGTTTTGCTACAAGTAATAATCGAAAAAGGCTGTCTTCGATGAAAACAGCCTTTAGAATTTATTAACTAATGGTAGTGTAATGATTATAAACCGATGGGGAAGATTAATCGAGACGATTATTCAACCTGCATTCAGCGTGTAATTAAGGTCTATCCTTCATTGCAACGAAGGGTCTAGGAGTTTCGCCGGTATAAATTTGGCGAGGTCTAGCGATGGGTTGTTTTTCTTTGCGCATTTCCTGCCATTGAGAAATCCAACCTGGAAGGCGTCCCATGGAGAACAATACCGTGAAGAAATCGGTTGGGAAGCCCATGGCTCTATAGATAATTCCAGAGTAGAAGTCTACGTTCGGGAATAATTTTCTATCTACGAAATAGGGATCGGTTAGAGCGGCCTCTTCTAATTCTTTTGCTATTTCAAGTACAGGATCGTTTACCCCTAATTTGGCTAGCACATCATCACAGGCTTTTTTGATAATTTTAGCTCTGGGGTCGAAGTTTTTATATACTCTATGACCGAAGCCCATTAATCGGAAAGGATCATTTTTATCTTTTGCTTTTGCGATGTATTTCTTCACATCTCCGCCATCGTTTTTAATGTCTTCTAGCATTTCCAATACTTCCTGGTTTGCACCGCCATGAAGAGGGCCCCACAATGCAGAGATACCGGCGGAAATACTGGAGTATAAGTTAGCTTGGGAACTACCAACCACACGTACAGTACTTGCACTACAGTTTTGCTCGTGGTCTGCATGAAGAATTAATAATTTATTCATGGCGTCAACCAACACAGGATCTGGCTCGTAATCGGGCATGGTAACCTGACCGAAAGTCATGTTCAAGTAATTGGTTACATAATCCAAGTTGTTGTTGGGATGAACGGTAGGATGTCCATTGCGTTTTTTGAAAATCATGGCGCAAATGGTTGGCATCTTAGCCATCAAACGAAGAATGGTTCTATTGATTGCATCTTCAGATCGGTGAGGATTTAATGCTTTAGGATAATACAAACCCAAGGCAGCTACCATGGAGGAAAGTTGGCCCATGGGATGACTTCCTGTTGGGAATGCTTTGAACATAGACTCCAAACCTTCGTTGATTAGGGTATGTTCTTTTATATCATTTTCAAATGTGGCAAATTCTGTAGCATTAGGAAGTTTTCCGTAAAGCAATAAGTATGATACTTCTAGGAAGCTAGCATTGGCGGCTAGGTCCTCAATAGAGTACCCACGATGATGTAAGATTCCTTCTTCGCCATCCAAGAATGTAATGGCCGATGTTGTAGAACCCGTGTTTTTGAATCCAATATCTAAAGTAATATGACCCGTAAGATCTCTTAACTTGCTGATATCAATTGCTTTTTCTCCTTCTGAACCGGTGATTACGGGGAAGTTGTACTCTTTTCCTTCTACGATTAGGGTTACATTTTCTGACATATACTCTTGAAATGAATTTTTTCGGGCAGCGCGAAGTTACCAAATTGGCCTTGATAAATCAAATTAGCCTTTGGTTAAGTTGCGTTTAATTGAATAACAAGAAAACACAGAAAAAGTTGAAGGATTTCCTCAAAAATAACAGGTGGAGGTATGAAAAATAATCAATGGGTAGGATGTACACTTAGGGAATTTGCAGTGCTTGGATTCCTTTGGCGGTTAACTGAAATTTGGTACTACGAAAGGCATCGGCATCAAACATGGATAGATTTTTCAATGGGCCATTGGTAGCTTTGATAAATCGGTGATGGTGTAGGTTTCGAATTATATCTCGAACAACGAAAGGGGATAATTTGGTTTCCTCAGCAACTATCTCGGGTGTTTCTGGATGCAGTAAGCAAGAAAGTACCAATTTTTCGTCGGCAAGAATTTCAATCATAGCCTAAATCAATCCAATTTTTCAGGACGCATTTGGGGGAAGAACAATACTTCCTGAATGCTCACTTGGTTGGTTAGCATCATGGTAAGTCTGTCTATACCAATTCCTAAACCGGAGCAAGGAGGCATTGCATACTCCAAGGAACGAACAAAATCGTGGTCATAGGCCATGGCTTCTTCATCTCCACGCGCAGCCAATTTTAATTGATCTTCAAAACGCTCGCGTTGATCGATAGGGTCGTTTAATTCCGAGTAGGCGTTGGCGATTTCTTTACCGTTAACAAACAGTTCGAAGCGTTCTACCAATCCGGGCTTTGAGCGATGCTTTTTGGTTAACGGGCTCATTTCCACGGGGTAATCCGTGATAAACGTTGGTTGAATCAGGTTGGATTCTACACAAGCACCAAATATTTCATCAATCAGTTTGGCCGATCCCATTTGCGTGGTGACTTCGCAGCCAACGGATTTAGCAAAAGCACCTAATTCCGCTTCCGATTTACCTTCGATGGAGAATCCTGCGTACTTTTCGATGGCCTCGGCCATGGTATATCGCTTGTAGGGTCTGGCGAAGGAAATTGTATTTTCACCAACCGTTACCGATGAGTTTCCGGTAACATCAATGGCGCACTTTTCAAGCATTTCTTCAACGAAATCCATCATCCAGAAGTAGTCTGTGTAAGCAACATAAATCTCCAATCCAGTAAATTCCGGATTGTGGGTTCTGTCGATTCCTTCGTTTCTGAAGTTCTTGGCAAATTCGTATACGCCATCAAATCCACCCACGATTAAACGCTTTAGGTAAAGTTCGTTGGCAATTCTTAAATACAAAGGAATATCCAAAGCATTGTGATGCGTGATGAAAGGTCTGGCAGCAGCTCCACCGTGAATACTTTGTAAAATTGGTGTTTCTACCTCCAAATAGCCTTTGGCGTTGAACGTATTTCGGAGGCTACTTACCACCTTAGTTCGCTTGATAAACGTCTCTTTGATTTGGGGGTTAACAATTAAATCCACATAACGCATGCGGTACCGGGCTTCCGGATCTGTAAAGGCATCGTACACGTTACCATCGGCGTCCTGTTTTGGCAAGGGCAATGGATTTAGGCATTTCGATAGTAATTTCAGTCCGGTGGCGTGTATAGATATTTCCCCGGTTTGGGTGGTGAATACATGACCGGTTATGCCGATAATGTCCCCAATATCCAACAGTTTTTTGAAAACCGTGTTGTAAAATTCTTTGTCTTCTCCTGGACACAATTCATCGCGATTTACGTAGACTTGGATTCTTCCTGAGGAGTCTTGTATATCGGCAAATGCGGCTTTTCCCATGATTCTTCGGGTCATTAAACGACCGGCAACCACCACCTGTTTCCATTTATCGCCTTCGGGACTTGTGGGATAATGGGCGCGAATATCAGCAGCCAAAGTATCCACGGGGAATAAGTCCGCGGGATATGGATCGATACCTAAATCGCGAAGTTGTTGTAGCGATTGTCTGCGAAGCAGTTGTTGTTCGTTGAGCGAAGTTTCCATGAAAAATATAGTAAAATCGAAAGCGCAAAATTAATGAAACGCTTTCTCCATTTCTGATTTATTGAAAAAAGTGTTTTGGCCGATAATCATAATGGCAACTCCCACCGTGATGCAGGCATCGGCAAAATTCCAAATGGGTGCAAAAAAGGTAAAGAAATCCCCACCCCAAAATGGTAGCCATTCTGGTAGAAATCCCTCCCATAAAGGAGCATAAAACATATCAACCACCCAGCCTTGAAACCAACCCGTGGGATGATACATGTTAATATCGGAAAAAATTACACCGTAAAAGATGGAGTCAATAATATTGCCTAAGGCTCCAGCGATGATAAGTGTAATTGAAACAATGAGTCCTGTATGTGCTTTGTTTTCAATGCTTTTGTACAAATACCATATACCAAATGAGGCAACGATCATTCGGAAAAATGTGAGTAACAGTTTGCCCCAAATCCCTTCAAACAATTTCATTCCATAAGCCATTCCGGGGTTTTCAACAAAATGCAATTTGAACCAATCTCCAAAGACGGAGACGGTTTCACCCAGTTGAAAATGGGTTTTTACATATACTTTTATGCATTGATCAATAATCAATAGCACAATAATCACCCCTACGGGAAGAAGAAATCTTCTCGAACGCAACAAATTCCAGTTCACCGATCCCACTATTAGCGCTTAAGTTTGGCTTCTATGGTTTGGGTAGTGTGGGGTACTGCACGTAAACGTTCCTTCGGAATCAATTTCCCTGAGGTCTTACAGATTCCATACGTTTTGTTTTCGATTCTTACCAATGCGGCTTCCAAATTTTTCATAAATTTTAATTGGTGGGCGGCTAATTGGTTCAGGTTCTCTTTTTCAAACGTATCGGCACCATCATCCAAGGTAAGATAATTGTTGTTGGTGCTGTCTGTGCCGTTTTCATTTCCGTCGCGCAAGTTAGATTGCAAGGTTCTGAATTCAGCCTTGGCAACCTCAAGCTTGTTAAGAATAATTTCCTTGAATTCAAGAAGTTCTTCGTCTGTGTAGCGCGTTTTTTCTTTTTCCATAGTCATTAAGCTTTTTCGATGCGAACGTGTACGGGATTTTCGTATACATCCACAGGGTTTTCAGTGGTAAAGTCTTGGAATACAAGTGATTGTGCCAAAACTTCCCCACAAATATATGCATTAAATTGATTTACACTTGACTGTAGCGAATCGATACCGTTAAAATAAACGTTTATTTTATCGGTTAATTCGAAGTCCATCTCTTTTCGTAAATTTTGAATTCTGTTTACGAATTCTCTTGCGATACCTTCATTTAATAAAGGTTCTGTGATGGTAATATCCAACGCTACAGTAATACCATTTTCGGTTGCAACCAACCAGCCTGGCATGTCCTGTGTTGAGATTTCCACGTCTTCCAAGGTTAAGGAATACTCCGTTCCATTGATAGCGGATGTGTAGGTGCCGGATGACTCAAACAACCGGATTGCGGCTTGATCCATTGCCTGAATTTCTGCCGCCATCGCTTTCATGTTGCCACCTAATTTCTTACCTAAGGTTTTGAAGTTGGGCTTTATCTGTTTTACTAAGTTGGGGTGATTGGCCGATACGATTTCGATTTCTTTTACGTTTACCTCGCTGCAAATCAAATCGGACATCTTGCTTATTTTATCTTGGATATCGGCATTATCTGCGGGCACCAAAATTTTCTGTAAGGGCTGTCTAACTTTGATTTTTTCTTTTTTCCGTAAGCTCAGCGCTAACGAACAAATCCGTTGCGATAAGTCCATCGATTTTTCAAGATCTACATTGATAAATCGGGTATCAATCTTGGGCCAATCGGTTAAATGAACCGATGTTTCAACGTGATTTTGACCGGTATGTAGTGCCC
>JBJOFM010000012.1:0-2800 GCA_046048755.1 Bacteroidota bacterium
AATGCATCACCTACACAATTTTAAAAAATACATACTTTTTTGGGCTTTAGTAGTGGTTTCAACTGCTTCTAAAGCCCAAAATATTCCAAATTTCGATTTTTCGACTTGGGTTAAAACTTCCTCAAGTTTTTTAAATAATTGGAATTACCAAGGCATAGTTGCAAAGGACAGTATTGATCCAAACAACCTAGGTGTTACATTATTTAATGATACTAGTGGTTTAACTTCACTGTACCAAATAGGTAGAAGATTCCCTGATTATTATAATGGTGGTTTCCCCATAAACGGAACCCCAAATAATCTTAAAATTAGCTACAGAACAGACAACTTATTGTCTGATACCGCCTTGGTTATTTTTGGATGTACTCGTGGCACCGATACCATGCCTATTGTATTGCAACAATTTTATTTATTTCCAGGCCAAGGCAACAGTTCGAACCAGGCAATAGCAAACTTCGCACTACCCTATTCACACCCTGTAGCTGCATTATCAGCCGATTCGGCATTTATTATCATATACAGCAGTTTACGAAATAAAAAACCCAATGCCAGCGGTAGTATTTCGATATCCAATATCGAACTTTCAAACGCTCAAGGTACCTTTCAAGACAACAGTAATCTTCAACTTAACGAATGGTATAAAGCCACGATTGAGCATCCGCAAAATTGGACAACTTCTCACGTTTCTTATTACAATAACCGAAAAGACAATCAGGCAATTTCGTTAACGTCGAAATTCTTTGATGGCACTAAAAACGTATTAGAGTTGAAAGCACAGCCACTAAGTGTAAACAATATAAAAGACACGATCGCCGCTTGGGCACTTACAAATAGCCTTCAAAATCCAAACCCAACCATCGATAAACCCGCATTTTCATTCACTGGCAAACCTGGGGCCATGCAAATAAACTGGACGGGCTTTTTAAGCAACGATGATCGTTTTACCGTCACCGTTAATTTTTTTAGAGGAGATACCATAATTGGAAGTGGTACCTTTTCAAAATCTGCATCTAATTACAATCATTCCGGTGCCATTCCTACCATCGAAAACATTGAATGGTTGCCGAACTATACGGAAATGCCTGAATCTGCAAGCGCTATGCTTTGGTTAACGGATTCATCGTTCTCTAAACAATCTACAACTTCCAGTTTCGTAAGGATATCGAAAATTACCTTTTTGCCTTTCGGATTAAATATCAAGAAAAAATATTCACGCAACCAGCTTCTAACCATTTATCCGAACCCCGTAGCAGATAAATTAATTGTTAATTCAACAGAATCGATAAAACGCATTCAATTGATTAATTCTATTGGACATGTAGTCTGGGAAGGTACACCTTTAGAGGATAATTCAATCCATATTCCCGAAGGCCTTGCAGCAGGAAATTATTGGATGAGTATTGCATTAACATCCGGTACAGTAACCAAATACTTACAGATTATTCGTTAAAACAAAACTTGTTTCGCTATCCCGTGTTCTTTATGAATGCGTAGGTTATTTCAAGAGCAGTTTTTACCCATAACATTAGAAGAGGCTTGGTCGTTTTTCTCTAATCCTAGCAATCTGAACGAGATTACTCCAGAGGATATGGTATTTAAAATCACCTCCAATCCTCCTGCAGAAATGTATCCCGGATTATTCATTACCTACAAAATCAAACCCATACTTAATATTGAGTTTGATTGGTGCACTGAAATAACTCATGTTACTGACAGAAAATTCTTTGTAGACGAACAAAGAAAGGGACCCTATGCTATTTGGCATCATGAACACCATTTCGAAGAAGTTAATGGGGGTGTGTTAATGACCGATATTTTGCATTACGACATCGGAAAAGGACCCTTAGGTTGGATCGCAGGAAAGTTATTTGTACATAAACGCGTAGAAGAAATATTCACCTACAGAACCAAAAAATTAAATACCCTTTTCCCAATTAAATAATACACAGACTCAGCTATTATTCGTTCCAAAAAGTTCGCTAATTGGCTAATCTCCATGCTATACTCCCAATAGCTAACAAACAGTTATTGGAATAAGATATTGTAGGTTGATTAAAGAAAATTGACTCTTTAGAACTTAGTTGCTTCACTTCCGCTCGAATTAGTACTTTTTTAGAAAAATTGTAATCTACATTCATAGAAAATCCTTTCAAATCTGCCGATTTAACCGAAGAAACCACAATTCTATTGTCTAAATCCTTAAAACGCTCCAACCTACACGAAACACTAAAATAATCATTGAGTTTATATTGAATAACCGCGGCATTACCCCACCATTCCTTCTCATTTACACCAACATCATCCCGCCCAAAATCAAACAATAACCAAATTTTTATTTTTTCTGTGAAACTGTAGATACCATAAATATTATGAAATATTCTGCGCTCCAATTCTACGTCTTGGTTGATTCCGCCATAATACCCTGAATAATTTAAAATAAGTTTATTTCCCTGATAACTTAATTGAGAACCCAAATGCAGCCCTGCATCGTTTTGCTTTCGCCAAATTCTCTGCCATCCATTAAGTTGAAGAACTGACGCCGAAATGCGTTTATGCTTACCGCTCAATTTTAACCCAGCCTCGTAGTATGGTGAAAAATCCGAAACCAAACTACGTGTTAATGTTGGTTGATCCATGGATATCGCTGATTCATAACCAATATGGGACGGCATTATCCCAGCATCCAGCCAAACTGATTTGGAATTAAATAATTTCACTCCACCGTAACATTGAAAAACATTCCGAAAGCCAACAGGCTCACTCGATAAATTTTTTAAAAAGTAACTCCCCATTCCTAAAC
>JBJOFM010000013.1:0-5723 GCA_046048755.1 Bacteroidota bacterium
GATGAAAACTTCCGTAAAAACGACACTATTTCTTCCTTGTTTACAGCTTCCATAGGAAAGGATGCTTTACCAGTTTCATATCAATTATTTCCTAAGGATAGTGTATACAATGTTGGAGACACGTTACAAGAAATTAAAGTTGTTGTTGCTAATCAAGGCAAGGATAGTATTTCTAAAGTTGTTTTTAACTGCAAGGTGTATTTTCTTGGAAAAGAAATTTATAACGACTTTAAAACGAAATCGCTTGCTGCAAATTCTGAAGATAGCATCTCCTTTTTGGGGGTGTTTTCACTCAATAAACCGGGAAATTATTTCACTGAAATCAGAAGTTCATCGTTGGATGATCAAAACCCTTTTAATGATACCTTATTGGGTGAATTTTTAGTTATTGTAAAACAAGACTTGGCAATATTGAATTTCAATAATCCAGGAATGAATGATATACCTGATAGCATTAAATTGTGGCAACCAAGTGTAATTGTTACCAACAAGGGCACTTCTGATACAAGTTCATTAAGCTCTATTATTTATCGAATGCGTTCAATAACAAACAATTCTATCGTGTTTGCAGATACAAGTATAATATTTAGAATTGGTCCAGGCGATACAACGGAAATTTCGTTTAAACCGTATAAAACAGAAATTCCAGACGCCTACTTGATTGAGGCATTCATCAACCAACCCATAGATATCATTCGTGAAAACGACACCCTTAGAATGCCTTATATTTTAGAAAAAAACAACATTTCAATCATTGCGAACAATACAAAGTATTCATTACAGCCTAATCCGGCGAACAACTTCTTTATTATTCGAAGTGATATGAGTTCCTCTCAATATACTGTTTCACTAACAGATCCATTAGGTAAAGAAATTTATTGCCTAAAAAGTCAGGATACTGAAGTAAAAATCCCTACCCAAAACTATTCGAATGGTATCTATTTGGTAACAATAGAATCCAAAGAAGGGTTAATTTCGCAGAAAGTATTGATTCAGCATTAATTTATGAACATTTCTATTTCTCGATTTACTGGTATTGTTGCACTTAGCGCATACTTATTTCAATCTTGTGGCGGGATAAAACCATCGGCTCCTTCAACGGCCAATCAAACCATAGAAAAAAAGGCCTTACCAGCCATTACTTCTACGATAAATATTCCGATTAAGGTAGAAATGAAGCCGTTTTTAAAGATGGCCGATGATGCATTTGATAAAGAATTTACCGGTAGTGATAAACCTTGCTCCGGTTTACGCTACGATTATAAAGTACAACGTCAACCATTAAAAGTAACCGGAAAGGGTAAGACATTGTTTTTAGATCTCAACATGGCCTACGGCTTCCGCGGTGAGTATTGTGCGGGTTGCATCATGGAGACCTGTGTAAATCCGCCTATTCCCTTTTCTTGTGGCTGGAACGAGTCTCTGCGAAGAGTAAATGTAAAACTGTCTTCGGACATCGAAATACTCAATAATTATCGAATCAAATCCACATCAAAGTTTCAAGAATTAAACACCATCGATCCTTGTGCTGTAACGTTTGCAAACATTAATATTAACAATGTTTTGTTAAGTCAACTTAAACCGCAACTAGGGACTTTCGCCAAAATGATTGACCAAGAGGTGGCAAAACAAGACCTAAAACCTTACATATTACCCGTTTGGAAAGCGTTACAAGAAGATATAAAAATTGACCAGGTTGGATATTTACGTTTCCAACCTCAACAACTGAGTTTGGGAGAATTAAGCATGAATGGAACTCTATTAACATTTTCGATTGGCTTAAAAGCAGCTCCAGTTATTACACCAGAATCTCAAACCAAACCACCAACGGGATTACCCAATTTAAGCACCTACCAAAAAGGCAGTGGTTTTGAAGTTTACACAGACCTTGCAATGAATTACGATTCATTATCGGCACAAGTTTACAGCACCATCAAAAACGAATCGTTTGCTTTAGGCAAAGAAAAAATACAAGTAACTTACATGAAATTGTTTCCTGCCAACGAAAAATTGGGGGTGGAAGTTGGTTTCTCCGGTACAAAAAAAGGCGTGTTTTATCTTCTAGGAAACCCAGAATTTGATAGTAAAACGGGTCACTTAAAACTTAAAAATGTTGAATATGACATTGCCACAAAAAATGTGTTGATTAAATCAGCCAAATGGCTTTTGGATGAGACAATAAGGAAAAAACTGGAAGAGCAAATGGACTTCGACATGTCGGATTTGCTAAATAGCACTAAAAAATCCATTAATGAATCCTTAAACCAAAAAATGGATTTTGGTGTACAATTAAAAGGTGGTTTAACGGCTTTGGACATTGTTGGTTGGGACATCAACAGTAAAAATCTCGTGGTAAGGGCCAAGACCAAGGGCGACTTACAAGTTATAGTGAACCAATAGTTTACCTTCCTTTTTGAGGGATTTAGATTATTTAGATTAATTTTCACG
The DNA here is from genome assembly GCA_046048755.1 of Bacteroidota bacterium. GTDB lineage: Bacteria > Bacteroidota > Bacteroidia > NS11-12g > UBA955 > JAGKXC01. The sequence continues at coordinate 2,449 of JBJOFM010000013.1, forward strand.
AAGGAAAACAACAATAAAAAAAGGCTAACTCCGTGGAGTTAGCCTTTTCATTGTATTAATAGTTTTAATTAACCGATTTTGGTAATCAAATCTGCCACACGAGCACTATAGCCGGTTTCGTTATCGTACCAACCTACTACTTTTACTGTATTACCAATAACTTGAGTTAATTCAGCATCAAAAATACAAGAGTGGGTATTTCCTACGATATCGATACTAACAATAGGATCTTCGTTATATTCTAAAATTCCTTTCATTGCACCTTCAGCAGCGGCTTTCATTGCAGCGTTTACTTGTTCAGCAGTTGCAGCAGTTTTTAAGGTACAAGTAAAGTCCGTTACAGAGCCATCTGGAATTGGAACACGCATGGCGTTACCATTTAATTTTCCTTTTAGGTGAGGCAATACCAAACCAACCGCTTTCGCTGCACCGGTTGATGTAGGAACGATGCTGTAAGCTGCAGCTCTTGCACGACGCAAATCTTTGTGAGGGGCATCGGCTAAGTTTTGATCGGCTGTATACGCGTGAATGGTAGTCATGAAACCTTGTTCTACTCCAAAGTTATCGTCCAATACTTTTACCATTGGAGCTAAGCAATTGGTAGTGCAACTTGCGTTAGACATGATTGATTCAGTACCATCGATTACTTCATCATTAACACCCAAAACAACGGTTTTTACATCACCGGTTGCTGGAGCAGAAATCACTACTTTTTTAGCGCCTGCCTCTAAATGCATTGCTGCTTTTGAAGCATCGGTAAAGATACCAGTACTTTCCAAAACAACGTCTACGCCCATAGCACCCCAAGGCAACGCCTTTGGATCTCTTTCGGCCAACGCTTTAATTTTCTTACCGTTGATAATCAAATGTTCGGAATCAGAAGAAACGGTTCCAGGAAATTTTCCGTGAACTGAATCGTATTTTAACAAATGTGCTAAGGTAGCATTGTCGGTTAAATCGTTGATGGCTACAACCTCAACGCCGGGTTTGTTGATGAGAAATTTAAAGGCATGACGGCCGATACGACCAAATCCATTAATTGCTACTTTCATGATATTGTGAGTTTTGGATGATAAATTTTTGCAAAAGTACGATATGTTTTTGGATCAATTATTCCCATATCGATGTAAAAAATCTTGGTAAGCCAGCTCAATTCCTACTTCTAAGGTTGTTTTTGGGGTCCATCCTGTTGAAAACAATCGGGTTGAATCCATTAATTTTCTTGGTGTTCCATTGGGCTTTGTTGTATCAAATACAATTTCTCCCTGAAACCCAACGATACTGCCAATTAATTTTGCCAAATCACCAATAGTAATGTCTGTACCATACCCTACGTTTACGAACTGTTTTTCGTTATAATTGAGCATCAAATAGACCAATGCACTGGCTAAATCATCGGCGTATAAAAACTCTCTAAGCGGAGAACCGTCACCCCATACTACCACTTCGCTGGCTTGACTTATTTTGGCTTCGTGAAATTTTCTGATTAGCGCGGGTAAAACGTGCGAATTTTCTGGATGATAGTTATCGTTGGGGCCATACATATTTGTTGGCATCGCCGAAATGAAATTGCTACCATATTGATCCCGATAGGATTCGCACATTTTGATACCGGTAATTTTTGCTATGGCGTAGGGTTCGTTGGTGGGCTCCAGAAATCCACTTAACAAATAATCTTCCTTCAAGGGCTGAGGAGCCAATTTTGGATAGATACACGAAGAACCCAAAAATAATAATTTCGTTACTGAAGACTTGTGTGCATAATGAATCAAATTGTTCTGAATCATTAAATTATCATATAAAAATTCTGCACGATAGGTATTATTCGCTAGAATTCCCCCCACTTTCGCAGCAGCCACGAAAACATAATCTGGCTTTTCTTGCTGATAAAATTGCTCAACCGCATTCTGGTTTCGCAAGTCCAACTCCGCAGAAGTTCTGGTTACGATGTTAGAATACCCCAATCGCTGTAACTCTCGAACAATGGCACTACCAACCATTCCTCGATGTCCAGCAACATAAATCTTAGCGGATAATTCCATTATTCGAAATAGTTTTTGGTTTGAAAACCACCTTCTTTTAGGTAGGTTTCCTTTTGCATCACTTTTATGTCGCTCTGCATCATATCCACAACTAAATCGTTTAATGAATGCTTCGGCTTCCAACCTAATTTCTGTTGCGCTTTGGTTGCATCTCCAATCAACAGATCCACTTCGGTGGGTCTAAAGTACTTAGGATCTACAAATACCACCTCTTGATTCAAGGTTAACGCAGGTGCTTTTCCTGTGGCTGCCGTGTATTTGGCTTCGTCAATCGCCGTTACATACCCTACTTCGTTTACACCTTCGCCTTTAAAGTCCAATTTTACACCTACAAAATCAAAACTCATACGCACGAACTCTCTGATTTCGGTAGTAACTCCTGTGGCAATTACAAAATCTTCGGCCTTTTCTTGTTGCAATATCAACCACATAGCCTCTACGTAATCTTTTGCATGCCCCCAGTCGCGTTTGGAGTTTAAATTCCCCAAGTATAATTTATCCTGTAACCCTAAAGCAATTCTCGCAGCGGCTCTGGTGATTTTTCTTGTTACGAAAGTTTCCCCACGAATTGGGCTTTCGTGATTAAACAAAATACCGCTACATGCATAAATATCGTAGGCCTCTCTGTAGTTTACAGTAATCCAAAATCCGTACATTTTTGCAACAGCGTAAGGACTTCTAGGATAAAACGGTGTGGTTTCCTTTTGGGGGATTTCCTGCACCAATCCGTACAACTCCGAAGTAGATGCTTGATAAATTCTTGTCTTTTTGGTTAGACCCAAAATTCGAATTGCTTCCAATAATCTCAATGTTCCAACCGCATCACAGTTTGCTGTATACTCAGGCGTTTCAAAACTTACATGCACGTGAGACATCGCACCCAAATTGTAAATCTCATCGGGTTGCACTTCTTGAATGATTCGAATCAAATTGGTTGAATCCGTTAAATCACCATAATGCATTTTAAATTTCGACCCTTCGATATGTGGGTCTTCGTAAATATGATCCACCCGATCTGTATTAAATAAAGAGCTACGACGTTTGATGCCATGCACCATGTAGCCTTTTTTCAACAGGAACTCAGCTAAATACGCTCCATCTTGTCCGGTAATACCGGTAATTAATGCAACCTTCATTATTTTGCACAAAAATAATCATTTTGACAATGGTACTTGTGGTTACTCATCAAATTTCAGTGCGACTTCGCTATGTTTTGCACGAAATATTTGAAGC
>JBJOFM010000014.1:0-6596 GCA_046048755.1 Bacteroidota bacterium
TTCTAGGATTTACCATTCCTGCATCGGCCGATGTTAAACATAGAATCAAGTGGATGGGATGTTCTTTTTATGGAGGTAACCAATCGTTAGTAGATTATATTTCGGTAAACGAACCCAGCATCGGAATTGTTCAAAAGCAAGCCGATTACACCAATGTTGATAATGGTTTTGGATTGTTCGCAGCTCGAGTTCAACAACAAATTTTAAATATTCCCTTAGATAAAAATTCGTTGCCCGTGTTGCAAAAAGACAGCAATACACGGAAATTAAACTTTGTGCCGTAGTGTAGATGTGTTGGTTTTAATCCTATCGGTTTCCGTTTTAATAAAATCGGACAATTTGAACCAATAGGTCATTCATTTTAGGGTTATTTCGGCACAAGTGGCAGATTTGCTGACAATCCGTCACGGTGATATCCTGTTTTTCGGCTTGGTACGGCAATTGACAATATTGGACAAAAGTTATTTATTAAAATGAGCAAAATCATCGGAATCGACTTAGGAACCACCAACAGTTGCGTTGCAGTGTTGGAAGGTAACGAACCTGTTGTAATTGCAAACAGCGAAGGCCGCAGAACCACTCCCTCCATCGTGGCTTTTATGGACAACGGAAATGGAGAGCGCAAGGTGGGTGACCCTGCTAAACGTCAAGCAATCACCAATCCCCAGCATACCATTCAATCAATCAAACGTTTCATGGGAGAAAAGTACTCTAATATGAGTACTGAAATCTCTCGCGTTCCTTATAAAGTAGTAAAGGGTGACAACGATACGCCTCGTGTTGAAATAGGCGATCGCACCTATACTCCTCAAGAAATATCGGCCATGACCCTTCAAAAAATGAAGAAAACAGCCGAAGATTATTTAGGAATGGAAGTAACCCGTGCGGTTATTACTGTACCGGCATATTTCAATGACGCGCAACGTCAGGCTACCAAAGAAGCGGGCGAAATCGCGGGTTTAAAAGTTGAACGTATTATCAACGAACCTACTGCAGCGGCCTTGGCTTATGGATTAGATAAAAAGAGCGAAGACATGAAAATCGCCGTGTACGATTTAGGAGGAGGTACCTTTGACGTATCAATCTTGGAATTGGGCGATGGTGTTTTTGAAGTGAAGAGCACAAACGGTGATACACACTTAGGTGGGGATGATTTCGACCAGGTGATCATTGATTGGATGGCCGATGAGTTCAAGAGCGAGGAAAATATGGACTTACGTAAAGACCCTATGGCCTTGCAGCGTTTAAAAGAAGCGGCTGAAAAAGCAAAAATTGAATTATCATCTTCTCCTGAAACCGATATTAACCTTCCCTACATCACAGCGATGGATGGTGTTCCCAAACATTTGGTTCGCAAATTGAGTAGAGCTAAGTTTGAGCAATTAGCGCATGATTTGGTTCAGCGCACATTGGAACCTTGTAAAAAAGCATTAAAAGATGCTGGATATACTTCTTCCGATATTGACGAAGTGATTTTAGTAGGTGGTTCTACTCGTATACCAGCGATTCAGAAGTTGGTAGAAGATTTCTTCGGAAAAGCACCTTCAAAAGGAGTAAATCCTGACGAAGTAGTTGCCGTTGGTGCAGCCATTCAGGGTGGCGTGTTAACCGGTGAAGTAAAAGATGTCTTGTTGTTGGATGTAACTCCATTGAGTTTAGGTATTGAAACGATGGGTGGTGTAATGACCAACATGATTGATGCCAACACTACCATTCCTACGAAAAAGACAGAAACATTCAGTACCGCTGCGGATAATCAGCCATCGGTTGAAATCCACGTAATCCAAGGTGAGCGTAAAATGGCAGCAGACAATAAGACCATTGGCCGATTCATTTTAGATGGTATTCCGCCAGCTCCACGTGGGACCCCACAAATCGAGGTAACATTTGATATTGATGCTAACGGTATTTTAAGTGTTAGCGCTAAAGATAAAGCAACCGGTAAAGAGCAAAAAATCCGTATCGAAGCTTCTTCTGGATTAAGTAAAGAAGAAATCGAAAAAATGAAAAAAGATGCGGAAATGAATGCTGAGTCGGACCGTATTAGAAAAGAGGAAGCCGATAAAGTTAACGCTGCCGATCAATTGGTATTCTCAACCGAAAAGCAATTAAAAGAATACGGGGATAAAATTCCTGCTGAAAAGAAATCCGTTATCGAAAGTGCCTGCGAACGATTGAAAAAGGCCGTAGGTGAAAAGAATTTTGCCGAAATGGAGTCTGCTTCAACCGAATTAAACGACGCTTGGCAGGCGGCATCTCAAGACATGTATAATGCTACGGGTGGTAATCCTGGCGACATGGGTGGGGATGCGGGAGCTGGTGCTGGCGCAGGCGCTGGTGCAGGATCTGGATCAGGAAAAACGGGCGACGAAGTTCAAGACGTGGACTTTGAAGAAGTAAAGTAATATAATTTACAATGGTTAGAAAGGCTGTCTCAATTGGGGCAGCCTTTTTTATTAAATAAAGGAATCATTCTATTTTACGAGGAAACAAGTAAAGATTCAATAATGTTACCTTTGCGAATGGTATTGTACAAGAAATTATCCAACCCTATCGTTTATAAGAACTACTAGGGACCGATTATTTCGAAGTTGAAACAATCATGAACACAAAACAACGAAACAAACGAATTTTTGCCATCGTATTGGCGATAGGGCTACTGTGGGGGATTTGGGAATGGACAAAGCAACGGGATGCGGAACGGATTGCGGAAATCAAGGAAAAAGAAAATACCATTGTAGGCGATACGGTGGTACCAGTTACCTTATCCGATACTGTGGGGATGGAATTAATTGAAATTGATAGTGTAAAAATGCTATCCGCTTTTCAGCGCGCTGCCAACCGATACTCGCAAGCCTTTTTAGCTAAAAATGCGGAAGTGTGTGCTGAATATGCCTTGCCTGCAATGATAAAAGCCAATGGCGGGATTGAAAAGTATAAAAATAAGTTAAACGCATATTTCGCCAGAGATCCTATTGTTCCCGATCGGGTAATTGCCGGACCGGTAGAACGCATCGGACCTAAATTGGATAAGGAAGGTTACGGACATGGCTGGTATTGCATTATGCCCGTTCGGAGGTATGTAACGGTGGAGGGTAAGCAAATGTTGGATGTTCAACACATGGCGGGTCAAACATTGGACGAAGGCAAGCATATTTACTTTATCGATATCACGGGAATGCCATGGGAAAAGATAGAGCAGGTAATGCCTGATATTGATTTTCTGGTGAAAAAGTAATTGAAGGATTACGCGGTTGATTAGCCCAACAATTTAACTCAATCGAGTTCCAATTAAATTTAATACGAATTACTACCTAAAATTCGCATCCCATTAATCACGTTGTTCGGAAAATAAAAAAGGCTACCTCGTTAGAGATAGCCTGGTAGGATTGATTAAAATTAATCTTATTTCGAAGCGGTTAAGCGCATTTTACGACGAGGAGTTTTTTCTTGTTTCTCTTCATCAAATGCAGCAATACCGGTAATGGATTGGTCTACCATGATTCGACCGCAGTTTTCACAATCGATGATACGATAGTGTGCACGGATATCGGAATGGCGCTGAGGTGGAATTTTAGAGAAACAACCACCGCAAGAGCTTCTGATGATAGGAGCAACCGCAATACCATTCTTCATGTTGGTGCGAATTCTAGAATAAGCGCGACCTAAACGAGCATCCAATTTACCAGCCGCGGCATCGCGTTCTGTTGAAATTTTAGCAATTTCCTCCGCATTTTCTTTTTCAATCTCCGTTAACTCTGCTTTTTTAAAATCTAAATCTTTTTGTTTAGAATCTAAAGTAGCCTGTGTTTTATCTAAGATTTCCTGTTTGCCTTCGATTTGCTTTCCAAAATCGCGGATTTTCTTTTCTGCAGAAAGGATTTCCAAACCAGCAATTTCTTTTTCTTTGTTAATGGCATCATACTCACGGCTATTTTTGATGTTATTCAACTGTTCATCGTATTTTTCGATGGCACGTTGAAAATCTTTAATAGCATTTTTCTTAGCAGAAATTTCGTGGTTGTAGCTATCGATTTCTTCGGTAATATGCTGAACGCGGGTTTGCAAGCCAGCTATTTCGTCTTCCAAATCGGCAACCTCCATTGGCAATTCGCCAAGAACGGCGCGAAGGGCGTCGATACGGGAATCGATTTGCTGCAATTTCCACAAATCCTTTAATTTCTTATCAATGGTAACGTCCATGGTTTATATATAATCTATTGGGTTGGTAACAGTTTCGGCAAAAATGGTTGCAAAATTAGGGAATTTTGCTGATAAAATCTCAGAAAAGAGTTGCATTGTAAATTTCTCGCTTTCGAAGTGCCCGATATCGCAAAGGAGCAAGGAATTACCGGCATCAAAAAACTCGTGGTATTTAACATCCGAGGTAATATATGCTTGGGCTCCGGCGGCTTTTGCGGCGGCGATCAGGAAACTTCCTGAACCGCCGCAAACCGCCACTTTGGCGATTGGCAAATCTGCTGAAACCGTAAATTTTACGGATTTTAAATTCATCGATACTTTCAGGTACTGCAAAAACTCCTGCTTAGTCATTGGTTTAGGCAGATTGCCAATGGCGCCGGAGCCAAATTCTCCGCTTGTGTTATCAATACGAATCCACTCATGAGCCACCTCCTCATAAGGATGAGCATCATTGAATGCCTGTTCCACCGCCGATTTTTTCCAAGCGGGTACAATGACTTCCAATTTCATTTCGGAGGACGAGTAATGTTCCCCAATCCTACCTTCCGAGGGATTTGCCCCCTTTATCGGCGTAAACGTCCCTGTACCTTCTGTTACAAAAGAACATTCTGAATAATTTCCTATATATCCGGCACCGGCCGCGTAAATCGCTGTCTTTACAACTTCCAAGGAGTCATGCGGTACAAACAATTGCAGTTTATACAATACATTTTCTTTGGGTAACAATACCCGAGTATCGGACAAACCCAGCTTCTGTGCTATTTTCTGGTTTACCCCTTGCGCCAATACATTATCCAAATTGGTATGGCAAGCATAGATAGCAATTCCATATTGAATCGCTTTCATAATGCATCGTTGTACTTCGTTATCCCCGGTTAATCGTTTTATTCCTCCAAAAATCAAGGGATGATGGGCAATAATCAAATTACAGCCTTTGGTTTTAGCTTCCTCCAAAATGGTTTCGGTTACATCCAAACATAATAATGCAGAATGCACTTCCATCGTTCTATCGCCCACTAATAATCCGGAATTATCGTACGATTCCTGCAACCACAAGGGCGCGATTTCTTCTAAGGCTTTGGAAATATCGGAAACACTTGGATTCATGATTCAAAGTTGCAAAAAATAACGGAATTTTGCAGCCTCCCATGAAACAACTACAGTTGAAACCCGGAAAAGAAGGTTCGATATTACGAAAACATCCATGGATATTTAGCGGTGCGTTAAAGGACCATCAATCGTTAATCCCAGGAGAATGGGTTCAAGTTGTTTCTCATCGTGGGGAATTGTTGGGAATTGGTCATGTTGGGGATGGCAGTATTGCAGTACGAATAATTGCCCATTGGGACGATGCTTGGTTGGGGGCTACCCAGAATACTACATTGACTAAACCGCAGTTACTTACTTCATTAAGTGCACCCATACGCACACCCAATGTAGAATTTTGGAAAGGTCGATTGGAAAAAGCATGGGCGATGCGCAGAAGTTTGAATTATGGACCCAAAACTTCCACCAATGCGTTTCGGTTGGTTCACGGAGAGGGGGATTTATTGCCCGGATTGATTATTGATATTTACGGAGATGCAGCTATTATCCAAGCCCACACCCACGGTATGTTGGCCGCGGTGAAGGATATTGCTCAGGCGCTTCAAAAAATACCAGAACTGGAATTGGTTACCATTTACAACAAAAGCGCCTCTGCTATGCATTTAAACGCAGCGGATGTAGACGGTTTTGAGCTGGGCAATCAGCCCAGCGGCAAAGCCCTCGAGAACAATCTCCCTTTTTGGGTTAATTGGCAAACCGGACAAAAAACAGGCTTCTTTTTAGACCAACGAGAAAACAGGGCGTTGCTCCGGCAGCACGCTGCCGGCAAAACCGTCTTGAATACCTTCTGCTACACCGGTGGTTTCTCCATCGCTGCGCTGGCAGGAAATGCTAAACACGTAACCAGTGTTGATATCAGCGCTACGGCCATGGAATTGACCAATAAGAACGTAGAATTATACTTCGCAACCAACGAAAATCCCAACAACCAAACCCACGAATCCGTAACCGCAGACGTCCTCCAATACCTTAAAAATCATTTAAACACCTACGATATCGTTGTGCTAGATCCCCCAGCTTTTGCCAAAAGTTTAAATAAAAAACACCAAGCAGTAATGGGGTACAAACGACTCAATGCCCTCGGAATCAATTGCGTTAAACCCGGTGGCTTGTTGTTTACCTTCTCTTGCTCCCAAGTAGTAGACGATGTATTGTTTGCAAACACAGTTACTGCCGCGGGAATTGAAACGGGTAGAAATTGTAAAATATTGTACAAATTAGGACAGGGCCCAGACCATCCCGTAAATCTATACCACCCCGAAGGCCACTATTTAAAAGGATTGGTC
>JBJOFM010000015.1:0-14244 GCA_046048755.1 Bacteroidota bacterium
ATCCCCGATAGTATACGATACGTTAAAATTGTACTGAAAAGTATTTTGGGAGGAGCTTACCATTTTCAATGGGGTTATTTATCGGATGCCGCACCCCGAAAATTGGTTCAGGTGAAAATAAATCCCGATTACAATTATTCGTATTACAATTTTCATCAAGATGCCATTGTATTGAACGAACCTGTGCCAAGCAAAGATTGGGACATCGTGTTTACTACCTACAAAGATGCCGTTCCAGATAACCAAGGCGTGATTTACCCCTATGTAATCCGAGGGGTATTAATTAATCCAAGAAACGTAACCGTTGCTGAGGTAAATGGAGTGAATTTCAACGATATTTCCCTTGCTATGGCCGAACAGACTCCGTTCACCAAGATATTGGATGAAATTGGCTACGATTGGAAATCCTACGATCAAACTGCTGAACGATATACCATCGTACCCAATAAGAATTACCTCATCAAAAATGCCGATGGAAACATATTCAAACTTCGTTTTCTGGATTTTTACAACGATCAAGGCATTAAAGGCTTCCCAAAACTAGCTTGGGAATTATTGAGGTAATATTTTAAACCCATTCCCGATTTCCTTTATCGAATTATTACTTTTTAGGCTATTCCTGGTTGAATTTTTACCGAGTTGTTCCTTGGATTTTTCAATTCTATCGGCTAATTTGCTGATAACACATCGACGTAACAGCAGGAGCAGTGCTTGTTTCCCGCCGCCGGTGCATGTTATCACACGTTAATTCTTTTATGCCATGAGTAACAAAAAATCAGACAAAGGAAAACTCTACCACAAACTGCATCAATTACAAAAGCGGGTAACCCGTATGAAAGACAACGATGGCCACAGTGCCGAAAAATTCACCCTGAGAATGTCGAGAATTAAAACCCTAATTGAAGGCATTCGAGGCAAAGGGAGAATGAAAACCATGACGCAATTTTGACATTATTCGGTTGTAGCCTGATAAATGTCGTAGTTTCTTTTGGGTAGAATAGGGTAATTTTGCACTACGCTATTCTACTCATGAAGAAAATTATCGCAACTTCCGTTTTAAGCACTTTACTTTTATCTTATAGTTGGGCTCAATCCAATGGGAATACCCCTGCAGTTTCTGACCCGCATCAGGGCCATAATCACGGTCATAGTCATGGTTTACAATCAGCCCCCGATGCAGCTTCGTTGCAGGCAGATCCGCACGCCGGGCACAACCATGGGAATGCCAGTCATGGAAACAATCCACACAGTACGGGGAACCCTCAAAACCTGAACTCCAGCACTGCACCGGCAGCAGAGGTTCATTTAAAGAATGTTCGTCAACTTACCTTCGGTGGGGATAATGCGGAGGCGTATTTCTCTCCCAACAGCAAATACATCACTTTCCAAAGTAATTTCAAGCAATGGGGCGTAGAATGCGATCAAATTTTTACGGCACCCATCGATAAATTGGGAAAAGACTCAGCATTTAAACCGGCCATGGTGAGCACTGCTTGGGGCAGAACCACCTGTTCCTATTACATGCCCAATAACAAACATATTTTGTACGCTACCACCCATTTCGCCAATAAAGCATGCCCCCCCGTGCCTCCGTCCAATGGCGCATACGTATGGGCAATCTATCCGGATTTTGATATCGTAGTGGCCGATAAAAAGGGAAAAATTGTACAACGCCTAACCGAGGCCCCGGGTTACGATGCCGAAGCCACCGTTTCGCCTGACGGTAAAAAAATCGTATACACCTCAACCAAAAGTGGTGATTTGGAATTGTGGGTGATGGATATCGATGGGAAGAACGACAAACAAGTAACCTTTGGTTTGGGTTATGACGGTGGAGCTTTCTTTTCGCCCGATTCAAAAAAATTAGTATTCCGAGCTTCAAGACCTAAAACTGCGGCCGATTCTTCTAAATATCTCGATTTATTATCAAAAAATTTGGTAGAACCTACCAACATGGAGATTTATACGGTGAATGTAGATGGCAGCAACTTAAAACAAGTTACCAATCTTGGAAAAGCAAACTGGGCCCCCTTTTATCATCCTTCCGGAAAGAAAATCGTTTTCTCCAGCAACCACCACAGCAAACGCGGATACAATTTCGATTTGTTTATGATTAACGAGGACGGTACCGGTTTAGAACAGATCACCAATCAGAGTATATTTAATGCTTTCCCCATGTTTTCTCCCGATGGGAAACACTTAATATTTAGCTCGAACCGAAATAACGGTGGTGGTAGAGATACCAACTTATTCCTTGCCGATTGGGTTGATTAATTGGTAGTATGATTACCAAAACCCGAGCCATCGTGGTGAGAAAAACCCCCTACACCGATAATTCGGCGGTGGTTCAATTGTTCACCGAAGATGCTGGGTTACTTTCTTTTTTAGTGCAAGGAATTCACGGCAAATCCGTGGGTTCACGCAACAAAAGTTCACTCACCGGAGGAAGCAGTACTAGTTCCAGTCGATCCAACAATCCTTCCAATGTAAGCAAATCCGCCCTCTATCAATTAAGCAATGTGGTAGAATTGGTTTACAACCATAAACCTGGAGGGATGCAACGTATTAAAGAAATATCGCTGATCTCTGGCTGGGGATTGGCATCCACCCCCGCCCACGATCAAGTGCGATGGTTTGTGTTGGAAGTTTTGCAATTGGCCTTGCAACAAGAGCAACCCGAGCAAGAACTATTTTCCGTAGCAACGCATTTGTTTCAACGACTCAATTCTGGAGAAAAAAATATTAGCAATTTGGTAATTTCTGCGGTAGTTGACCTCACGCATGCCATGGGATTCTCGATAGATTTATCGGACGAATCTTGCTTAAACGGTTTGGATATTCTCACCGGAACCGCTGCCGGTAGGACCTCCACCCCCTCCAACACCCTCACCGCACAGGAAATCCAGTTATTGCAAACCATTTTAATGGATAGTGAAACCCTAATTGGCAACCCAATGCTCAGAAAATCCTTATTCCAAAAGCTGTCTCTGTATTTAAGCACCCACGGATTGCATGGGAAACCCTTACAATCCTTGGAAATATTGAAAGAAATGTAAACCCGATTTACCAAATCAATTATACATCAACTTACATTTATCCTTGCAAATTGAAACTCTCACTTGCAATTTACAAGGATAATTACTTAATTTGACTTAAAATTATTGGATGATTACCCGTTACTGTCAACAACAATTATTGGAAGCATTGAATGCAATGCCGGTAGTTGCATTATTGGGTCCAAGACAGGTAGGGAAAACAACATTGGCCCTATCCATAGCACAATTAGTACAAAAAGAGAGTATTTACTTGGATCTAGAATCGGATGCAGACAGCAATAAACTGCAGGACCCTGAAGCCTATATAAAACGGCATCCCGGAAAATTATTAATCTTGGATGAAGTTCAACGCAAACCCGATTTATTTCGAATTTTACGCGGTATCGTAGACGAAAGAAAACGAAACGGCGAACGAGCTGGGCATTTTTTATTACTCGGATCGGCATCACGCGACCTCTTACAACATAGTTCAGAAACGTTGGCCGGTAGAATTCGCTATTTGGAACTTACCCCATTTTCTAGTTTCGAATTGCAACTATCTCAAAAAACAAATTATAACTTAGAATACCGCTGGTTAACCGGAGGATATCCCGATAGTTACTTATCAAACAACTTAAAAAACAGTTGGGATTGGAGGCGCGATTTTATAGCAACCTACATGGAAAGAGACCTCCCAAATATGGGAGTTAATATCCCGTCTACCCAATTAAACCGATTTTGGAAAATGTTGGCCCATTATTCTGGTCAACAAATAAATTATAGCGAACTGGGAAGAAGTATGGAATTGAGTCATACTACCATTAAAAATTACCTCGATGTTTTAACCGATTTTTTCATGATCCGACAATTACGACCGTGGTCAGGAAATATAAAAAAACGGCTGGTTAAATCTCCCAAAATTTATGTGCGGGACTCGGGATTGTTGCATAATCTACTGAATATTTTCAGCCTAGACGACCTGCTGGCACATCCTGCCGTTGGCGGAAGTTGGGAAGGATTTGTGATTGAAAATATCCTGAATCAAATCACTTCTCGCTGGCAATACTCCTACTACCGAAGTGCTACGCAAAATGAAATTGACCTTATTTTAGAAACTCCCGATAGTGAAATTTGGGCCATAGAAATAAAGCGAAACTCTGCACCAAGACTGGGGCGCGGCTTTTACGAGGCTTGCAATGATGTTGGAGCTACACACCGCTGGATCATCAATGCTTCGGTTGATCGATACCCATTATCGGAGGATATAGAAGTAATCGGCCTACAAGAATTTCTTGAACTAATCGAATCAAAGAATCTTTAAATCCCCCAGCCCGCGGAGTACTTTAAATGCAGAAAAAGCAACAACGTTGCAACGGATATATTCAAAACCAAGAGAACCATTCGTATAGGATATCCCCAACTCCAACCCATTTGGTACCCTTTAATCAAGGCTCCGAAAGCAAAAAAAGCTGATCCCGTAAAGAAATCGAACCACAATCCCCAAATGCCTAATCCCCAAGTTAGGCCATACAGTACGTTGGATCTCCAATTGGGAATTCCTTGTAAATAATATACTTTCCAACGGTATTGGAACCCAATTACCGTCAGTGCCAGTAAAAAAGAAAATCCACCTAATTTGTAATGATCCTCCCACATCAAAACGGGAGATACAATGAAAAATAATGGATAAATAAACCGATATGTTTTTAATCGATTGGGATTTAAGGTTCGGCGTTGGCCTAAATCAATCGTCATAACAACTTCTTCGTTTCTAATTTATGAATCACTATACCTAAAACTATGGCCATCGGACTGCCCGAAATTTTAATAATGGTTAAAAAAAATCGATGAATCACTAACCCCAAGTCCTTGAAAAATTCTTTTTTTATCGCAATTACCGTGGCAAAATCGATCACGATACTCCCAATTATCACCAATAGAAATACCTGCCAAAATCCAAACAAAGCATGTTTGTTGGGAAACAACACCCCCAATAAACCACCATGCAGTATAGCCAAGGCATATTTGGGTAATACGGTGAGATTAATCGACATACCAAACAAGGTTAATCCGTGTACTTCTAGCATTCGCTGGCCTACAAATACCAAGCCGTACCCCAACACACTGGTGATAAACACCAATACATAGAGCAAGGGATTTTGCAATTGTTGAAACCTACCCATCGACGAAATTCTACTCATTATCAATTAATTGACCGATATGGAACTTTCATTGTTAGCATCGTTGTTTGTTGCCATCGCTTTGTTTGGGATTGTTTTACTTCCAAACGGCTGAAGATAGTAGTGCCACAACACCAACAGCAACAGATAAATACTTACTTGAAACAGGTATTTATGGATAAAATCGAAGAAGGCCGGCATGTGTTGAGCAACCATCAGCAATAGAAATACTCGAATTACATTAAAGAGCCAGATTGACAGCAGACCTACACCCAAGTATCCCAATTTTCGATTCACCGTACCCAGGGGAATGGACAATAAAAATCCGATATAAAGGAAAAAAATATCGCGTGCGTTGCAACCATGTCCAACAAATACGTAACTATTATCCCGGTAATGTAAGGTTGCGCCCCCACTTTGCTTATCCAAACTAATTTTACTGCCATCGCCGATGGCCCATTTGGCAATTTTCCCCGAACTCTCAGCGGTAAATCGCGTAAGCCATTTGTCCACAGCATTATCGCTCGTAAATACAAAACTGTTCAAGGCAAAAAACATCAAATACAAAACAATCGCCCGAATTGCCCACTGCTGAATTAAGCTTTTACTGTTCAAAACGGTATAATTCAGAAAGATTAAAGGTTAACTCCATTTCCAGCGGTACACTTATATGGATTGATTTTATTACCAACATTTACAAATAAAAACAGTTGTAAAATCGATCCTTGCTATTCTTTCGACTTCAACTTTTTATAGGCATAACCTGCAGACCCCGCGATGGCAGCCAATAAGCCACCATCAATAGGCACCCCAGTTCCACCACCGCTTCCACCGGAGGAACCGCCTAAATTGCCTGTAAAATTCCGCATGCCCACTTGCGCCATCAACGTTCCTGCCGATAATATTATCACTAGTACCAACATCGAACGCATGACTATTTTCATATCGTGTTTATTCATCTCTTTATCGCAATTATTTGGTTTTAATTACTTTTATTATTTTTTAAATTCTAATTCTTTCTAAACATTACCGATCCGTTGATCGTTCTCACTACGTACATTCCCGGTTGTAAATTGGCTACCGATATTGGCTTTTCATCAACTGCCTTAACAGATACAAGCAATCGTCCACATAAATCATAAATCTGAACATCTCCATGATACTCTAATCCATTGGTAGCTTCTAAGCGGATGAAATCACTCGATGGATTTGGTACCACCAATACGTTCCCGTTGGCGGTATTTTCTTTTGTTAAAAGCTGAGTCGATGCTATAGAGCTTCTGAACACCAGTTCATACCGTTGGATATAACTATCGGTAGAGTTGAACAATAATGCTTGTTTGGTATTTGTCTGCATGGGAGTTTCTTTCAGCGTTACTTTATCCCGCAGATATATGTCCAATGTAGTATTGTTGGCCGATAATTGTAGGTTTAACGATGTGTATTTCTTGGCGTCATCCCGCTGTACACCTAAAGAAATTGTAACTTCTGAATTACCACGGTTTATAATAGTCGATATATCCTGCAAATTCAATGCAACCGGTTTTTGATCTTCGGTCAACGCAAAAACATTGGGGAAATCGGAATTCACAAACTTCTTCGCATCGGCAGTAGTGTACTGGGCACTTGCACCTTTTTCGTCATACAATAAAACTCTGTCTGACTCTAAACTGTCGTTCACCAACAATTTCAATTCAACACTATTAGCGCCTAAATCGTTACCCGTTACATCCACAAACATTTGTCCTGTGCTTGAAACCGATTTTGCGCCCCCAATGATATAACTGAAATTACTGATTTGTTTAGCACTTTCTGGAATGGTAAACGTGGTTGATCCGCTATTTTTCAATCGTACCAATATCACTCCAAAAGCTGGAATTGAGATATTGGAGTCGCGCAAAGCTGATCCGGTAAAAATCTTCTCCGCTTGCCATTCCGCCGGTGCAAAATTATCGGTCACCGTATTCCTTCGTTGCTTCCAATAATAAAAATAGGGATCCACGTTGGAAGTAGTCAACCCCTGAATTCTGCATAGTTTTATAGGAGTCGTAAATGGATTAGTGATAAAAAAATACTTACTCGTGGAAGGCAAGGTACCTGTAGAAATGGTCTGAGTGGTTCCATCATTCAAAAACACGGATGTGCTATCCAATGTGTAACTCAATTGTATTTTACCCGCTTGATAGGTTGCCGAATTGGGACTATCAAAAGCGCCTGATCCTTTAACAGCACCGGGATTAAACAACAACAACGGCGTGTGTTTCTTCCATTTATTAGCATTGCCTGAAATTGTAGATCCTTTGGCTGAGGTAAATGCAGTCCACGCAGGGTCCGAAGCCTGAGTAGTATCGGCCTTACTGTAATCGTACCACCAAGCTGCATTTAAACCTGTATTAGAATTGCTATAAAAACCTTCCGAAGTCCCACCAGCGCCTGGAATATCAATGTCATCAGCCACTTGCTGTAAATCGATATCCGTGCGATACGGATGACTGTACAATCTCCAGCCCCTCAATCCGAAATGATCCCGTTCTACCACTACTTTTCCAGTACCCGTGCAGACCAACGATCGTTGCGAAGGCGCTCCCAAAAACAATCCCGCATTGAACGAATCAGACTCTAAAGTTAACGTACTACCCGTAGGAATAATAATTTTCGATTTGTGATTCACACGCAATAACCCCGGTCCTGTTCCACCGTCTTCCCCCCCTTTAATTCTTACCGAACTTCCCAGAGTAAAGGTTGAAGCCACGGTGCCATTCCCTATTTCCAACGTGGCTAGTCGGTTTGCCGTATCGTTAAAATAAAGTGTAGACGTTACTGCATTTGTTGGTTTTATTATTAATTCAGATCGGGGTTTCGGACTTGCCGATGTCCCAGCTTGGATACGATAATTACTGGAATCGGTATTAGAAATCACCGAACCATTTACTGTCAATCGCTGTCCATTCAAATTCATTGTACCATTCTGTAAATGAAGCCCGTTGGTAGTTAAATTATTAGATAAAACCACTTTAGAGGAATTATTTAGACGCAAGGAGGATATCGTTGCTTCCTGGTCTAACGTTAAAGTTCCACTAACAACTTGGATAGAATCTTCAGAAATTGGTCGAATAGACTGTGCCCATTTACTGGAATCTGAGTAGTTTCCCGTACCCGACCACTTCTTGGCGTATTTCCGTGTTGCAAAGAATCGATCATGATAACCAGCAAGGCATAGCCAATCCGTAGATGTACCAATTTTAGTTGGAGACGAAGCAGTTGAAGTCGAAGTTTTAGTATAAGTATTTCTACCCCAACCAAACAATTCACCTTTGTGATTGATTGCAAAACAACCTATATTTAAAAGAGAACTTGATCCAACTGGCATAAAACTCACCCATTTATCTGTACTATTGATCTTGGTAAAGCTGCTGACATTATTTGTATTGCCAATGCCTAATTGTCCGTAAGAATTTTTCCCTACAGCCCAAAGCGTGCTGTCCGACTTTAGCCCCCACGTTGAACCATCCCATGTAAAAACTTTCACCCAATTTGAGTCTGAACCTACCTGAGTTGGTTTAGAATACGTACTGAGGGATGGCAATCCAATTTGATAATTACCATTTGAACCCCAAGCAAACATTCGTCCGTTGGTTGTGATAGCTACAACACAAGCTGCGTTCGCATCAACTGAAATGCATTTCCAACCTTTGTAGTTAGAATCTATATTACTTACATCCACTTTTTGTAAACCGTAAGAACCTGCGGTGGTATTTCCAATCCCCAAAAGACCTGATGAATTGTTGCCCCAAGACCATAATTCCCCATTCGATTTTACCGCATAACCACCTTTTAAAGAAACAGTAACCTCCTGCCATTTACTTGAGCCCCCTATTTTAATGGGAATTGTTGACGATGTGGTATTACCGGTTCCTAACTGCCCGAAACCATTTTGACCCCAAACCCATAAAGTGCCATCCTCTCTTATAATTCCGGTATTTACTTCAGATGTCGAAACTTTCACCATACTCCAGGTATCATGAAATTTGACCCATGCTCCAATATTTGGCCTAACAGCAATCTGTGCAGAACAAGGGGCTAAATCGTTCGTGCTATTTCGTCCGAAACAATACCATTTATTATTGGCTAATTTTACAATTCCAAAATATCTACCTGCATACAATTCAGAAACTGCTGTGTCGGTTACGTAGGTTTTCCCTATATTGTTAGTAGTACCTGCCAAATCCGTTCCTGTTGGGAAAACGGTTCCATATCGACCATTGCTATTAGAACTTCCCCAAAAATAAACCTTTCCATAGCGGTCAATTTGGGAAAACCCCATGTTTAAGTTCACGAAAACCCCTAACAAAACAACCAACAGTTTGTACATGTAACCGTTTCTTTTTAAACAAGTAAAGAAATGGTCCGCATTATCTTGCGAGAATAACAAAATCATACCCGCAAGTTGGGGGCAACTTTTTATTCACTAAAACAACATTGCCTGTACCATGTTTCAAAGTCGATGAAAAGTAACAACTTTCAAAAAAGTCACACGTAAAGTTCTTTGAAAATCATTTACTTACAAAAAAAACAATACAATCAATTCACCCGTACCACCCGTTCTTTGCGTGTTTCAATTTTCAATTATTGAAACAATCCATAGCACTTTTTGCAACAACGCAGCAAACCTACCTCAGCAAAAAATGTGTGGCCGTGCCGGAATTCTGCTGTAAAAGTATGCGTTTTGATTGCTTAATACCCTCTGGCAATACCTCACCAACGGCTCCCAATGAGTTCTGCGGATGATACACACTAAGCAACTCCAAATCCCCGGTAGTATTTACTTTTAATCCCAATGACTCCAGATACCGCTCCAATGGCTCATGTCGGTTTTCCTTATTGTCAATCACACACCGAAATTGAATCGCCGAATTCTGCATCAGATTTACCCGCACCTTATTCTCTGCCATCGCCGCAAAAATCTCTTTCAAATGATCCTCGGCGATAAATGTAAAATCCTGGGTGCTGATTTCAACCAATAATTGATTGCTCTTATGGATTTTGCATGCACTATCTAACGACCTTCCGTCCGAAGAAACACAAGTACCCGAGGCAGATGGATTTATAAACGACTTAACAAACAAAGGAATTCCTCGCTGTTGTAGCGGCTGTATCGTTTTGGGGTGAATTACCGAAGCGCCATAATAAGCCAACTCAATGGCATCGCTGTAGCTCAATTCACTCAATAATTTAGCATCATCAAACTTTCTAGGATCTGCGCTCATCACCCCAACAACGTCCTTCCAAATCGTAATAGATTCTGCACCCATCAAACTACCAAAAATGGCCGCCGAATAATCCGAACCTTCCCTACCCAACGTAGTAGTTTCTCCGGTATTTCCTCTTCCAATAAATCCTTGCGTAATGATTAAATTTTTCTTAGCAATCGGCAATAATCTCCTCGATACTAACCTTTCCGTTGCTTGCCAATCCACGCGTGAATCACGGTATCTACTATCGGTAATGATAAAATTCCTCGCATCCAGCCACTGATTTCCAACCTGCTGCGATAACAAATAATTGCTCACAATTTTAGTAGACATCAACTCCCCATAACCAATGATTTGATCGTACAAATAATCGTAATCGTCCAAAACATTGGGGCTATCTACAAAACATTCAAGCTCTAAGTAAAGATTTTTAATGTCGTTCACCCCATACAAATCATTGCTCGGAAAGAGCTCAGACAGTATAGCATTGTGGTAATCAAACACCTTGGATAAAGCTTCTTGGGCTTTCCCTGTTTGATGAAAACAATGATGAACAACTTCCTCTAACGCATTGGTAGTCTTCCCCATAGCCGAAACCACCACCAATAAATCCCCTTGCCCATACTCTCGAATTACGGACGCTACGTTTTTTACTCCTGCGGCATCTTTTACAGACGCTCCACCGAATTTAAATATTCTCATTGTTTGCCCTTACCAATAGTAATAATCGTTTATTTAACTATTTTGTTGTTGTTTTGCAAAATAAATACCTACGGGACGTAAAACTGCTATGCCGTATTCAAAACTTATTACCCTCGAACAATTTATCGTAGATCAGCAATCCTTGTATAAAGACGCACAAGGTTCGCTCAGTAAAATTTTCCGTTCCTTGGAGTTAGCTGCTAAAGTAGTTAATCGCGACGTACGCAAAGCCGGATTGGTGGATATCCTCGGCAATCACGGAGCTACCAACATACAAGGCGAAGAACAAAAGAAATTGGATGTAATTGCAAACGACGTGTTTTTAGCGGCTATCAGTAGAAGCGGAGAAGTCTGCATGATAATTTCCGAAGAGATGGACGAGGTATTTTACGTAGAAGGTGCTGAAAACGAGAAATATATCGTGGCCATGGATCCGTTGGATGGTAGCAGCAATATCGATGTGAATGCTTCCATCGGTACTATTTTTTCTATTTACCGCAGAACCAATTTCACCGAAAAACCCAGCGTAACCGATTGCTTGCAAAAGGGAAAACACCAAGTAGCTGCCGGGTATTTCATTTATGGTAGCAGTACCATGCTCGTGTACACTACGGGAATGGGTGTTAATGGTTTTACTTTGGACGATTCGATTCAAGAATTTTGTTTATCGCACCCCAATATCACCACCCCTGATGATGGAAAAATTTATTCCGTAAACGAAGGAAACTTGAACGAATTCCCCGAAGGAGTGCAAGAATACGTAGCTTATTGCAAGGAAAAAGACAAGGCTACAAATCGACCCTATTCAGCTCGATACATCGGTAGTTTAATTGCCGATTTCCATCGTAACCTATTAAAAGGCGGTATCTACATGTACCCATCCACCGAAAAAGCACCCAACGGGAAATTGCGGTTGATGTACGAGTTGAACCCTATGGCATTCTTAGCAGAACAAGCCGGCGGACTTGCCCATACCGGAAGCGCAAGAGTGTTGGATGTTAAACCCACCGAATTGCACCAACGCGTTCCCTTGTATATCGGATCCAAAAACATGGTAGAAAAGGTGTTAGGAATGATGGTATCTGAAGAATTGCAGGAAGCGAGCTTGTAATTCATTCAAGCAAACAATTGTTAACTACCGAAGTTTCCGTGTTGCTGGGATAGTACCCCCACTCACTACATTAACTAAAGGAAGCGAATTACTTCACCTTCAATCGCTGGCCTACGCGTATTTGATTATCACCTAACTTATTCAAATACTTTACAGAATCCACCGTAACCCCGTATTTCTTAGAAATGGAATACAAGGTTTCACCGGGTTGAACAAAATGATAGGTGTCTGCGGCGGGGGCAGAAACGTTGTTGTTGCCGTTCAGTCGAGATTCGGGAACTTCGCTACCCGTGGGCTTCACATTGGGTTTTAATACCAGTATTTGTCCAGCCGATACTTCCAACATATCCAAATTATTCCATCGTGCTAAATTTAACGGTGTGGTATTAAATCGGGCAGCAATTTGTTGCAAGGTTTCTCCTCTTTGCACCTCGTACACAGACCCATTGGCGGCAGTTTGCACCGGATTGGCGGAATTTTCGATTTTTTGTCGATTCAAAATAATATCCACGGCATTGGTACTAACCGCAGTACTGGCAACTTTCGGTGCCTGTTCCCGTTTATCACGAAGATTAATAATTTCTCCGATTTGCGCCTCCTGACCCGGTGTTAATCTGTTCAGCTTGTACAAATGCTTCATTTTAATCCCATACATTTGGGAAATATCGTGCAACGATTCCCCTTGTTTTACCGTATGGGTTGACTCCGTGGAGCGTTTTTTCTTAGGTTTTAAATAAATAATCTCCCCGGGATTAATCTGTTCCCCTTGTTTGATATCGTTATATTTATAAATCTGCCAAACCTCCAAATTATATCGAGCTGCTAGCTGTTCAGGAGTTTCTCCCGGTCTAGCCATGATGGCAGGAATTCCATTAACGGCCGATGCGGTTGCTGCAGTATTGGATGGGGTGTAAAAATCTTCCCCCATCACCACCATGGAATCGTACATGGCCAATCGATATTTTTCGATAACCCCAATTAATAAATTCCCGTACGAAGGATTGGTAGCATAACCGGCTTCACGCAACCCGTTGGCCCAATTTTTATAATCGGTAGACGCTAACTCAAACAATTTTGCATACCGCTTGCTTTCGTATAAAAACAAGGAATGATCTCGGTAACTCTCGTTGGCGGTTAAATACCCGCGAAAACACTCGTCCTTGGCATCATCATCGGCCAAACAAAATCTGCCGGTCCAAGTTGATCTGCATTTGATTCCAAAGTGGTTGTTGCACTCTTTCGCCAATTTGCTATTTCCAGAAGCGCTTTCCAAAATACCTTGACCCAACGTAATGGAAGCAGGAATACCGTAAGCCTTCATCTCCACCATCGCCGCTACTTTGAAACTATCAATGTAAGCCCGCGTGGTCATTTTGGGTTTTACAGCTGGGGCTGGTTCTGCCGGCGGATCCTGTTGCTTTACGGTTTGTTGAGCGGTAGCCATCGACACAAAACTGGCCGCAAAAACTATAAAACATAACCCAAATCGAAACCCAGTGTTTACTTTCATCAGCATCAAACTTCAAAAATAATTAGTAAAAGGCAGTGCAATTCGATAGGTTATCAAGCAAAGCGGACATCGAACAATTTACTATGCACAACGGATTCCTATAACTTTGGTACTTTGGTCACACGTACTTTAGGGAAAATATCCGATTTTTGTAAAACGATGCTTAAACGATTCGCATTTTTCTTCGCTTTATTAACAGGAATTATCAGTTTACAAGCCGCTGGTTTCCCAAAACCTACTTTTACCGCTAGCTTTTCCAAAAGCAATGCAAAAGCAGGGGATATCGTTGAACTCATTATCAAGTTTGATGTAGCCGCTGGCTTCCACGTCTACAGCGAAAAATCCGATTGCCCAGAAGACGATGGTCCGATACGGGCTTCCATTGATTTTACACCCAATGCAAATTATCAGTTGGTGGGTAAATTCTATGGTGTAGGCGATAAAATGGTTAAGG
>JBJOFM010000016.1:0-3050 GCA_046048755.1 Bacteroidota bacterium
GTGCCATTAACAGATTTACAGCCTGGTAGACATACTTTTCGTTGTAAAGTTTGGGATATTTTCAATAATTTCGGCTCTGGAGAAACCGAGGGTATTGTAACTCCGGGTAGACAATTGAAAATTAATGATTTCGGAGTTCGTCCAAATCCAATAACCGATGAAAGTAAACTGTGGTTTAGCCACTCTTTGCCAGGTGAAGATCTTAAAATAGAATGGCAAATTGTGGATTTAAAAGGTGAGAAGGTTGGTCAAGGAGATCTTTATATTGAGGCCGCATTCGCTAATTCGGTGATCAATCTTGAGGGTGTGCTGCCCAAGACCAACGAAGAATTTAATCACCATCGCTTGTCTCAAGGAATTTACTTTTATAAAATTTTTATTTCTACAACCGATGGTCTTCAATCTACTATTGGTGGTAAACTAATTTATAATCCAAATAATTAATCAATATATAATCGTAACTTCAATGACATTTATAACCAATAGTATTAGGATGCTTGATTCCAAACCTATATTTTTGCCAAAGTCGATGATGAATTCTTTAGGTAAATATATTGTTACAGGTGCAATCGCGATAGGTGCCATAATACCTAGCACTAAGGCTCAGATTGGTACTAAAGATCTCACTGGGAAATTAGCCAATGAGTTAAACGCTATCACTACCATGGTTCCGTTTTTAACGATTACCCCTGATAGTAGGTCTGCCGCCATGGGAGATGTTGGAGTAGCACTCTTTAGACCCGATGCCAATAGCGTTTCTTGGAATATGTCAAATCTTGTTTTTGCTAATGAAAAAACTGGATTTTCATTGTCTTATGCACCATGGCTAAGACAAATTGTTGACGATGTAGGATTCAGTTATCTATCAGGATACAGTAAAATGGGTGATAATGTGGCTATCGGTGGTTCATTCCGGTATTTTTCATTAGGTAATATCCAATTTACTGACATCGATGGCAATGCTACAGGAAATTTCAACCCCAATGAATTTTCTTTAGACGGTGGAGTTGCAATTAAATTGAATAAGAATTTTGCTTGGGGTGTAAATTTGCGATTTATTTACTCTAATTTAACTGGTAATCGAGCCATTGGCGGTATAGACTACAAGGCAGCATTAGGTGGAGCAGGGGATATCAATTTTACCTACAAAACGGAAATTAAAAACGGCAATAAATACGACAAATTGAAAGCCGGAATTAATATTCAAAACATAGGCTCTAAGATGACGTATTCTTCTAGAGAGAAATTGGACTTCATTCCAACTAATTTGAAATTAGGTGTAGGGTATACAACGGATATTGATGATTATAACAAAATCAGTATCTATGCAGATATCAATAAATTGCTAGTCCCAACAAGACCCTATTACGTACAAAAATGGGATGGTGGAGATTCAGTTTCTTCCAATGGGGATAGAATTCTTTTGGCCGGTAGAGATCCCAATGTTAACGTAGTTCAAGGAATGGTTCAATCGTTTTATGATGCTCCTGGTGGAACGAAAGAGGAATTAAATGAGTATATGTTGTCTGGTGGAATGGAATATACATACAACGATCAGTTTACAATCCGAGGCGGTGTATTTTATGAAGCGCGTGAAAAGGGGGGTAGACAGTATGGTACCTTAGGTTTTGGTATTAAATATCAAACCATCACTATTGATGCGGCCTATTTAGTTCCATTTGTACGTAGACATCCACTGCAAAACCAAATGAGGTTCTCATTCCTCTTTGATTTGGGTGCCTTATCGGATAAATAAATTCTTTCGATAATCATTATTTAACTTACTAAATTTGCTACGATGAATAATCGAAGAGACTTGTTATTGCAAAAAAGAGCGGAATCGCAATTAGGCGGTGGGCAGGATAGAATTGATGCTCAGCATAAGAAGGGGAAATTAACCGCCAGAGAGCGAATTTCATTATTGCTAGATGAAGGTTCATTCTATGAAATCGACGCATTTGTTACGCATCGTTCTAGCGATTTCGGCATGGAAAAGCAGCAGATATTGGGTGATGGCGTAGTTACAGGGTATGGAAAAATAGATGGCAGACTGGTATATGTTTTTTCTCAAGATTTCACTGTATTTGGTGGTTCGTTGAGTGAGACACATGCAGAGAAAATCTGTAAGGTAATGGATATGGCTACTCAAAATGGGGCGCCAATTATTGGTTTAAATGATTCCGGAGGAGCTCGTATTCAAGAAGGAGTAGTATCACTGGGTGGATATGCTGATATATTTTACAAAAATGTTCAAAGTAGTGGGGTGATTCCTCAGATTTCAGCTATTATGGGTCCATGTGCTGGTGGTGCGGTGTATTCCCCTGCATTAACGGACTTCATTTACATGGTTGAAAATACTAGTTATATGTTTGTTACTGGACCAAATGTTGTAAAAACCGTAACCAACGAAGATGTAAGTAGTGAACAATTGGGCGGTGCATCCGTGCATGGAAGTAAAAGTGGTGTCGCTCATTTTACGGCACCTAATGAGGTTGCTTGTATCCAATCGATAAGACAATTAATCAGCTATATGCCTCAAAATTGTGAGGAGAGAGTGCCAAGTTTGCCTTATCATTCTACTGGAAATGAATCCAGACCAAGTTTGATGGATATCATACCAGAGAACCCGAATCAACCTTATGATATCAAGGATGTAATTGAAAAAGTGGTTGATGAACACTCCTTTTTTGAAGTACATAAGAATTTTGCAGAAAATATTGTGGTTGGATTTGCACGTTTAGCAGGCAGATCCATTGGTATTGTGGCCAATCAACCCGCGTTTTTAGCAGGCGTATTAGATGTCCACAGCAGTCAAAAAGGGGCTCGTTTTGTTCGATTTTGCGATGCTTTTAATATTCCATTATTGGTATTTGAAGATGTTCCTGGATTTTTACCAGGTACGGATCAAGAATGGAATGCAATTATTACCAATGGCGCAAAATTATTGTATGCATTTAGTGAGGCAACAGTACCTAGAATAACTGTAATCACTCGTAAAGCATATGGTGGAGCTTACGATGTTATGAACAGCAAGCATATTGGTGCTGACA
>JBJOFM010000017.1:0-3122 GCA_046048755.1 Bacteroidota bacterium
CAATATTGCCATAGTAGAGAGCTGTATTGGGCCAACTATGGATATTCCTTTCTGTTAAAAGCCAGATCCAATGTTGCTTTCTCGGGGTCGTAGGCTGCAGGAATAATTTTGTTTGGAACAATTACCGGTTCTTGCTCAAATGTTGCTACGGTTCTAAACAAAGTGTTAGACCTATTGCGCTGAAATTGTGGCAATGACAAACTTGCAACACCGGCGGAAATACCCATTTCAGCAGCGGCTTTGCTTTTATCCTCGCTGGTAGCAGGTTGTAAGCGGCTCCCCGTTTCCTGCCATTCTTTCTTTGTCGGCTCCAGAAACCAGTATTTAAAATCTGCAGCCATATCTTCTAATGGGGTGAATACTTGTAATTCTTTGTTCTCAGCAATTTCCACTGCCCTGCCATCGGAAGTTGCTTGAATGTTAAACATGCCATCTGAGATGAAGTTTTCAACTTTACCATTGTATTTTACCTGCATAGGAATTCCTGCCACAATGATTTCAAGCGGGGTATTGTAAGTACTAAATTGGATATCTACTTTTCCCGTTACAGGGCTTCCATCTTCAAAAACAAAACTACCTTGGCCAATGAGGATTTCGGAACCGTCTGCTGTTTTTATGCGGTTGGGTTGGTTGTTGCTAACACTAAATTTTTCTGCCGTGGTGTTCAGATGGGCAAGTGCATTAGTGGGTTTGCATATTTCAGATTGTATAGTTTTGTTCTGGGTTTTATCCTTGGCGGTATTGCCAGTGCAAGCTGTAAAAAGAACCATAGCAGATGCAAAACAAAGGGTTATGGTTTTCATGTTCTTCATCAATGTTATTTAAGTAACGCAGAATGAGATAAATTATTTCAAGCAAAATCCAAATACGCGTTTACCTGATTCATTTCGATTAATTAGGCAAATGCAAATAGCCATTTGAGTTCGTGCGTTGCAAGGCACTTACAATGCGGCATTGGGGGTTATGTTTACCGTGGGCGCTGCACACAGCTTAGGTAAGCCCTTACAGGACGAGAGATACGTTTCGTGTTAGATTGCCATCAATCCATTGAATCCAAATAAAATGCGATTGCACTCCAATACAAAATTGGGCACTAATAGCCGTTCTAATTGTGTCAGTAAGACTGTGTATATCTCTTTTTTGATTTAAATGTTCCGCTAAGTTTGTCGTAAAGGAATATATACTTCACCGAATTTCTGTATGCAGGATTATTTACAGTAAATGGTTTTCCTTCCTCTACGTCATACCATAAACTGTCTTTGGTATATTTCCCTAACATTAACTCTTGCCCACTAAATACGATGTCGTTAAAGCCGTCCTTGTTTTCATCTTCAAACCGAATTCGAAGTTCGTTAGGTTCAAATATTGAAATGTCTTCGTGAGCATCATAAGTCGTAAGTTTATAATCTGCGTAGCCTTCATAAACATTCTGCAAGGTGTCGGATGTCATTCTGTAAATCTCATGGCCGCCATTTCCTCTCGCTGTTGCATTCAATATTAATAGATATGAATTTTGTTCTGGGAATATTGAAACAAATTCAAATCGCATTCCAGATAGCTTCTTTATCAACCTTCCATCTGTAGTCATTAACAATTGATACTTCCAAGGAAATTCTGCCATTGAACCATTGTACCAGTCGTACTCAATAAAAATATAGTCTTTGTCTGAGCCATATAGTTTAACTTTTTTAAAGCTTTTAATTTTTTCATTCTCTTTTTGAACTTGGCTTTCGTGAACATCAAGGTTAAATGTATTCACAAGTTCGGAAATGAACAGTGCTGTATCTTTTATAGTAGGAAAGTCTGCAACATATTTAAATACTTTTCCCACAGCAGATTGAGGTTCTGTTACAGATAATCCCTCTTCGTGCAGTGATTGTTTGTTCGCACAACCCGCAGCCACGATGGTTAAAACTATCAATTTAAGTCGTCTAATCATTGAGCTATGGATAAAGTTTTTGCGACATGCGGAGAAAGTGAATATAAGTAAAACAGCTACTAGAATTACTTTCGGCTGCATCTAAATCGTCTATGAAATGCAAAACCCCAAATTGCGCATTGGTGCGGTTATGCCGATTTATTCTTCCCACCACTTGTCTTTTTTAGGGTTTTCGTAATCATAGTCTTGCCAAATGTGCGCAAAGCAGCTTGCACTGCAAAGCATCTAATTATATATATCAAAGCTCATTACACTTCCCGTAAAGATTGAACCCATTGGCTTAAATAAAGAGTTCGCATTAAATAGATCTCGTAACAACATTTTACGCGCAAGACTATCGTTTCCAACAAGTATATTCAAAGACCTATCCTCATCATGGGCGTTTGACATTGGCAATAAACCGTTGATCACTATTAATGATTTAGGTGGTACTTCAACAATTACAGTTGTGCTGTCTGTTTGATTGTACATTAGGGTATCTTTCAACCTCCTTAGCTTATTATATGTCAATCTATTCGTAACCGATTCATATACAATAGGGTGTCTAACCTGAACTGGCTTACTATCCAATGCTTCTAAGGTTATGGCCGAGTCTGTGAAATTCCTAATCACTACCTTAAACTTAACTCCATTATTTGAAATCATACAAGACGATGTTAAAATAATCAGAAAGCTGATAATTACTTTATGTTTCATATCAATACTAAAATCTAAATCCGAGAAGGGAAAGTCCTGCTACTATCTCAACTCTTATTTTTCGAAGCGCGAATCCGCGTGTTTGGGGTTGGATTTGTGATGTTGTCCTCTTTTATTTTTACTTCCCGGGTTTAAGGCGTTTTTCAAAGTCCGATTTGATTCTCTTTTGCTCTTTAAGTAAATAGTCGTCTGCGAATGGTAAGCCAAGGCCTTGATTCGTTAATTGATGAAGTAATTTTCCATTTTCAAAGTAACTGCGGACTTTAACTATTTCAGATTTATCAAAGTCAAAAGTTTCTGTGTCATTCAGTTCCTTCATTGCTGTCGAGTCGTGATATATTGGTCTGTTGTAATTGTACATCTTTTCAAACGCGAATGAAAGTTGTCCGTTTAGTAAATAATACTCTGTAAATATTTGAAAAGTCTCTCCGAAATTCCGTGTTGTGATTTTTTCTAATTGACCGTTGAGATAATAGTATTTCGCTTC
>JBJOFM010000018.1:0-5724 GCA_046048755.1 Bacteroidota bacterium
TCGTTCCTGAAACAGTGTTAACGAATTTCGACTTAGAAAAGATGGTCGATACTACCGATGAATGGATTCGTGCTCGAACAGGCATTGTAGAACGACATATTCTTAAGGAGCAAGGGCAAGCATCTTCCGATATGGCCGCAAAGGCAGTATTAGGTATGCTGGAGAAACGAGGAATTTCTCCCCTCGAAATCGATGTAATTGTATTGGGTACCGTAACAGGTGATTATATTTTCCCGGCTACAGCCAATGTGTTAGCGGATAAAATTGGAGCAAAAAATGCCTGGGGTTTTGATGTCTCAGCTGCTTGTTCTGGTTTTCTGTTTTCATTAGAAACTGCATCGAGGTTTATTCAGTCTGGTGCTTATAAGAAAGTTGTTGTGGTAGGCGTAGATAAAATGTCTGCAATCGTTGATTATGAAGACCGAAATACATGCATCATCTTTGGCGATGGTGCTGGTTGTGTTTTATTAGAACCGAACGAGGAAGGATTAGGGATAGTAGATTCTATACTTAAAGTAGATGGAAGTGGAAGAGAATGGCTATATCAACCTGCTGGTGGCTCTATGAATCCGCCAACAGAAGAGACAGTTCGAAACAAACAACACTACGTTCACCAAGAAGGTAAGACCGTGTTTAAATTTGCTGTTACCAATATGGCAGATGTTAGTTATGCTATCATGGAACGTAACGGACTCACTGCAGACAATGTAAATTGGTTAGTACCCCATCAAGCAAACCTCCGTATCATCGATGCAACAGCAGAGAGAATGGGGCTGGATAAGTCTAAAGTACTGGTTAATATTCAACGTTATGGTAATACTACTAGCGGAACCTTGCCACTGTGCTTATTCGATTTTGAAAAGCAATTTAAAAAAGGGGATAATATGATTCTGAGCACCTTTGGTGGTGGTTTTACTTGGGGTAGTATTTACCTGAAATGGGCTTACGATCCCGCTTAGATTATTTGATTTCCTTTTAAGTATTTCCTTGAAAAATTAATTTCACCGCTTTCTAGTTCTATATCTAGGTGAAAAAATTTTCTGAAAACCGAATCTAATGTCTTAAAGAAAAACGACTATTTGGTTTTATAGTTTTCTTAATATACTGCGGAAAATATAGTCAC
Organism: Bacteroidota bacterium; assembly: GCA_046048755.1. GTDB lineage: Bacteria > Bacteroidota > Bacteroidia > NS11-12g > UBA955 > JAGKXC01. The sequence goes on from JBJOFM010000018.1 coordinate 1,124, forward strand.
CATCTTGTTCAAAACCTCCACAGAATTTCTGATCAATTAGCTCCCAAATTGGAGTGTCTTCGGATGAAAAATCACTAGATGCCGTCTCTCTTAATATTGATTCAGATTCAACCGTTGCAATAGGCTTATCGGATGATGATACTGAACTAAATTTTTCAGAAGAGTTATTTTGATTTCTAGAACCATTCGCAGAAGCCAAAAATTGCTGTATTAATCCCTCGTTTTCCCGTGCAAATAAGGAACATGTGCAAACAATCAAATAACCTCCGTCCGTAACGGAGGAAGCGGCATTCTTAATCATAGACAATTGCGTAGAAACCATCGCTTTCCATTGTGATTCATCATAAAACCATCGTTCCTCAGGATTGCGTCTCCAAGTTCCACTTCCAGAACACGGGATATCGGCTAATACAATCTTAAATTTTGTTTTTTTATTTTCACCGTTGGCAAGGTTGTGCTTGAATATATAGGGTGCCGTTAATCCTGTTTTTCCAAAGCGTTCTAAACAATTATCCAATATCCCTTGTCGTATGTCTGAACATTGTAAATCCAATTTAGGATAGTTGATTCGTAAGCTCAACGATTTACCTCCGGCACCACAACAAGCATCCCATACCATACTCATCCCGGTTGAATTGTCTAGGACTGCTGCTTCAATCACATCATCCCAAATCATGGATAGTTGAGAGCCAATATCCTGTATAAGTATCAATCCGTCTTGTTCTAAGGAATTGATATTGGATTGACCGGAAACAGCGAGTGCACCTATTTCAACCAAATCATGAATTACAGGGATGTTTAATTCTTGTAGTCGGTTTTTAATCGTTTGATATTGGGATTTATCAACCACCTTGATCCAAACTGGGGGTTCCAACTGAATCCATTTCCCAAATGAAAACGATTCATCCGCGGAAATAGGGACCACAAATTTTGATAATTCCGGCAATTTAACAAATCCAAGACTATCTACTTCACTATTATCTTCCCAAACGCGAACTTCCTTTGCCTGATCTTCCTTTTCCTGATCTACCCTCGCCTGATCTACCTTTGCTAGATAATTCTCTACCTTGTCTACTGTAGATCCGCCGTTTTCATTAGCTTCTTTTAACCATCGAATGATGGAGTCTATGCTGGATTTGTCTGCATAATAAGCTTTTCTCCAAAACTGATAACAATACTGACGGTAATTTCTACGATCTCTACTTCCCCAGGAAGGGTTCTTTTTAAATTCTTGTTTCAAAAACAGATGAAATGGCATTTCACCATTGTAATTAAACAATAGCTCCGCACAATTTCGTAAAAAAGGATAGGGGAGTGATTTAACGATTTCCAAGAGATTAGGGTTTAAACAACATCGACATGTCGTTTTCAATTTTCACCAGTCGAATACCAACATTCATGATTCTAGCCCATTCTACTGGGTCTTTTTTCATTAATCCAGTGGTACTTATATTGTTTATGAGTCCGTAATAGATTACCTTATTTTGCGGATTATTGGTGGTTGCTTTTAGACCAAAATTCTCCCATTGGGAATACATGTAATTGGAAAGCAAATAACGCGCCTGGTCATATCCGATGTAGGAAAATCTGCTGGGTTCTGTAAATTCTTTCTTAAAATACCGTTTTGCAAAATCGATGGATACACTGTCGGTTAAATCTACATAGTTCACGGTAGGGTATAAGCAATTCGCTTGATTTTGATTTTGGTAAAAACGTTTATCTTCAAACCAACTTAAATCGCCGATAATCCAAGAACTCGTGTGATTCTCAATAACGGACGATACCAATCCTCTATATTTAGTGTCCTCACTGCAAACAATCAATACACAAGAATCTTTTTTGTTGATGGTTAATGGAGCGCCGTTTTTCATCCCAACGATTTTTACTGACTTATTTCCCCGTAAAGCATCCAAAGTAGCTTTCATGGACTCAGCTTTTATTGTATTCGTAGGTTTACCATCGGTAATAACATAAATGGTATATCGGCTAAATGCCAAACCAACGGTATGTGCAACTGCTTTTGCTTTTAGTGAATCGGAAAGAAAGAAATTGAAGGTGGCTCCATTCCCTTTAATGTCTAAATATTTTAATGGAGATACATGCAAATAGGGTTGGGGTATGGTGGTTGAACTAAAAGTCTTGAAGTTTTGTTCGTAAACAGGACCAATGAGTACGTCGTACTTTTTAGTGCCCAACGTAGTAATGGTAGATTTGATAAGTTTGTTATTTATGGGTGTAGAATCCGATGGGTCAGAATCGTAGTAGTCAACCGATACATTTAATGGGAAACCTTCTGCTTTTAAATCCTCTAAGGCTAAGTTAAATCCGGCTGCATAATCTAACATTAAATCGGTTAATTCCGAATTTTTCTGAAATTGGCTTTGAAATGGTAACAGAATACCAATGCGTGTAGAGGAATTAGGCGCTAATGATGAATTCGACGTAAATGAAGAAGCAGGCGTTAATTTCTCTGTTTGGCCCTGTACATTGCTAGCAATAAAGCAACAAATCATCCCCAAACAAAAATGGGATAATCTACTAGGTGATTTAAAATTGGTATTTCGATGTTGGATTATTCCCATTCTATCGTGGCTGGTGGTTTTGAACTAATATCGTAAACAACGCGATTGATACCGCGTACTCTATTGATTATGGAATTACTGATGGTTGCTAGAATATCGTAGGGAATATGCACCCAATCGGCGGTCATTCCGTCTGTACTGCTTACGGCTCTCAATGCAACCACTTGCTCATAGGTTCTTTCATCGCCCATTACGCCAACGCTTTGAACGGGTAGTAATATAGCTCCTGCTTGCCAGATTTTATTGTACCAGCCAGTTTCCTTTAAAATATCCATGTAAATTGCATCGGCCTCCTGCAATAATCGAACTTTATCGGCCGTAATATCTCCCAGAATTCTAATACCTAAGCCAGGACCGGGGAAAGGATGTCGATGCAAGATATCGTGCGGTAATCCCATGGTATCCCCAACACGTCGAACCTCATCTTTAAATAAGCTTCGCAAAGGTTCAATTACTTTCAAATGCATGTCTTCAGGCAAGCCTCCCACATTGTGGTGACTTTTAATGGTAGCTGATGGACCTTTAACGCTTACACTTTCAATAACATCGGGGTAAATAGTTCCTTGAGCTAACCATTTTGCGTTACTTATTTTCTTGCTTTCTTCTTGAAAAACTTCAACGAAGACTCTGCCTATGGCTTTACGTTTTTGTTCAGGATCTGTAAGTCCAGCTAGTGCGTCGTAAAATTGCTGACTGGCGTCTACGGCAATGACATTTAAGTCCAATTGTTCATAGGCCGATTGAACAGATTCAAATTCGTTTTTGCGCAACAGTCCGTTATTGATGAAAATGCAATGGAGTTGTTTGCCGATAGCTTTATGCAAAAGTAAAGCGGCCACGGAAGAATCCACGCCGCCAGACAAACCCAAAATAACTTGATCCTCGCCAACGGTTTTTTTAATATTTTCTACAGTATCATCGATAAAATGTCCAGGGGTCCAGTCACCGCTGCAACCGCACAATCCATAAGCGAAATTCTTTAACAAAGCAGTTCCTTCGGTACTATGATAAACCTCCGGGTGAAATTGAATTCCATAGGTTGGAACAGAGCCATTCAGTTCGAAGGCAGCTACGGGAATACTATCGGTCTTTGCAATTACCCTAGCGTTTTCGGGTAATTCCATGATGCTATCTCCGTGACTCATCCAAACCTGACTTTCTAGGCTTAATCCGGCAAAAAGGGGCGAATTTGCATCGGTAATGTGCATTTGAGCTCTACCATATTCTCGGTGATCACTTTTACTCACCAATCCGCCGTTGATTTTCGCCATGTATTGGGCACCGTAACAAACCCCTAAAACGGGACCTGCAGATTGCAACGATGCCAAATCCACTTGCGGAGCATCTGTTTCATTAACGGAACAAGGGCTTCCGCTCAGTATGATTCCCTTAACATCGGGTCCAATTTCTGGTATATGATTGTATGGATGAATTTCGCAATAAACGAAAATCTCACGCAGCCTTCTAGCGATTAACTGGGTGTATTGAGAGCCGAAATCAAGGATAAGAATTTTTTCAGTCATTTGCTACTGCAAATTTAAGGTAAAACCTCCACTTGCAGTATTTGTTTTATCAGCGAAAATGCAGCATTTGCAGTTCGCTGAATTATCTGTTCGCGGTTTCCAATCATACGGAACTTTTTTACCAAAATTGCATCGTTAAAACAAACACCAACATAAACTAAACCAACCGGTTTTTCTTTTGTCCCTCCTCCAGGACCTGCAATTCCAGTTGTTGCTATACCTAATGTTACGCCCATTTTTCTGCAAATGCCTCGGGCCATTTCTTCTGCTACGGGTTCACTAACAGCTCCATCGTTTACAATGTTCTCCTCATGAACTCCCAATTCCTTAATCTTAATTTCATTGGAATAGGAAACCAATGAGCCTGGAAATACGGAGGAAATTCCAGGTTCTTGCATCAATTTATGTGCAATGTAACCACCGGTGCAACTCTCAGCGGTAGAAAAAGAAATCCCATGGGTTATTAGGTACTTAGAAATCGCTTGAGCGGGATCTT
>JBJOFM010000019.1:0-2920 GCA_046048755.1 Bacteroidota bacterium
GTGAAATTTGTGTAGAGCTGGGCGAAATAACTGCCTTCGGGACATTGTACCATGCCGTTGTCAACGTTGCCGTTCCACAATTGGGTGTTGTCTAAAATGGAAGCGTTTTCTGCGGCAAATACCCGCTCTCCCCATCGGTTGAATACGTAGAAACTGTAGGTAAAATCCCCGCCTTTGGTGTCGAATTCAAGTAAATCGTTTAATCCATCCCCGTTGGGAGTAAAGATGTTGTAAAATTTGATGGATTTGGCGGGGCTGAAGAACTGAATTTCGGCGGAGTCCCGGCAACCGAACCGATCTTGTTCCAAGAGTTTCATTTGGTGCCATTGATCGTCCGAAGGCCAGAAGAAACGGACACTGTCGCTGGGGGATTCCCCGGTTAGGTTGCCGTCTCCGTACCACCACCAATTACCCATTTGAACCCCCCCGCTTCCGTTTCTAACGGCAAGCAAATTAGGTTTTTGGGAAGAGTCCAAAGCGATATCGGTAGAGAAGTAGGATTTGGTAACGGTCACAACCACAATTGAATCACAACCCAGGTAGGTTTTGAGGGGATAACGGAAGTTCCCGGAATCGTTAAATGTTCTACCTCCTAATTGCACGGAGTCCTTTGGACATAGGTGAGCAAAAAAGCTGGTAGTAGCCGGTTGGTTAACCCGAACTTGCCAAGCAATCACCGAGTCGCAGCCGTTGCTGCGGAGTAAGGTGTCACGGCCTGAACCGGCCGATATACGCCAACGGTTGGCAATAGCAACACTATCGCCCAAACAAATACTGGCGTTGATGGTAACTAAGGTATCGGGCAAAACTGAGAGATGGGTTTCAACCACGGAATCGCACCCAGAAGCACGCAAGAAGGAATCCAAGTAGACGCCGCTGCGGGTGTATTGATTTTTCCCAATGCGATATATTTCGCCTCGACAGATGCTAGACCAGACTTGCACCAAGGTATCCGGTTTTACATAGATGTCCACGGTGCGGATGGAGTCGCACCCAAGGAAATTGATCAACGTATCGCGGTAAGTTCCGGCGCTGTTTCGGTAGCTGCCAAAAACCATCACGGAATCGCCCTGACAGATACGCAGGGTATCGAAAGTAAACGACCGAGACAATACCTTTAACCGAATTTGCTGGGCAGAATCGCAACCGTATTGGTTTTGAAAGGTGTCGTTAATAACCATGGAACTGGCATAGCTGTTCCCCAAATGGACAAAAGAATCGCCCTGGCAAATGGAAACATACAAGGTGGTATCGAACCGAGGAAACACCTTGAACGGATAATCACGGTAGTACCCTCCGATGCGGATATTTCGGTAAATCCGCAGTTTGTAGTTGTGGAAAGGCTGAGCTTTTGAGAACGTATCGCCGTACCGGTATTTTACGGATTTGGTTTGAACTTCTTTGTTGAGGGTGGAATCGTACCACTGAAAAGTATAGGTAGAGGCGGTGTCGTAATGGTTCAGAACGGCATACAACTTGGAACCGCACACCGGACTTTGATTGATGTTGAGGGAGGTGTCGTTGCACCGATAGGGGGTGATAAAACTGCCCACAAAGCTATCGCCGGTAGCAAACAGATGCCCGGTGGAAGGGTTGTACTTGATGTCTTGCAAGACCAGCGGCATTTTTTTGCCCCAAACAAAGATTTGCGTATCCAAACGAAAGGAGCTTCCATCGAAGGAAAGACAAAAAATATTGCCACTATCGCCTGCTACAAAGACGTGACTGCAAGGATCGGTAGCAATTCCTGAACTCATAAAACAGGAATTATTGCGTAATGTAGTTTTTGTATTAATTAATTTTCGAGCAATAAGATCAACCGCCTTTAAATTCAATCCATCGGTTGAAAACAAATATCGGTCATTTGCGGCAAGCGCATTGTTATTGTAGGCCGCAATTTTAGTGGCCGCATACAACGAATCGAAATGCCTGGATTGTTCCATGTACCACGGCCTCAGTGGATTGTGGATTTTGAATCGACTATTTCTAAAGGATTGGTTAGCAGCATAAATGTAATTGGTGAAACCCGTATCGATGGGGTTGTGGCTAAATAATGAATAGGTATAACCACTGTAATCTTGGGTGGTACAAACGGGTTGTTTGTCAGCCGTTTTCGACATCGTGATAGAAGCCGGAATGGTAGTTGAATTTTGGTATCGAAAACTTAAATCTGTAAGGTCGCCAAAGTAGTAATTTCTGCACCCAAAGGCCAAAACCGAGCTGTCGTTTGGATGGTAAAATAAGTCGTTTATTACCGATTGCTGTTTGCAGGTGTCGTACGAGAATTGGTAAATTCCACTTGGTGAAAGACGTATTAATTCGGCATAACCGGATAAATAATTGTTACAGCCAACGTTTATTTCGGACGTTGATTTATCCACTAAAACCGTAGAAACAAATTCAGCAGTGTACCTCGACGAAACTCCAGGTAAATTGATGTCACCCGAATAAAGCCATTCTAGATTTCCGATGGAAGAAAACTTGGCTACTTTAAAACCCGTAAAACGCAGTAAAGTGTCAGAATTTTGATTGCTTTGGCCACCGTATACAAAGACTTCATTGTTGTAGTTATAATCGATTTCAAAACCGATATTTTCCGAAATCTTTTTATCACGAAGTCTAACCCTTGAAAAATTTCTAATTTTCATTACCCACGGATCAATAAAAATGGTATCATTTACTTGGAATTGAGCCGATAACGCAAATCCAACAAGACCCTGGTTGAGTAAGAATTTACCCGACAGAGGTTGATTTTTGTGGTTGAAAATACTCAGGGTGCCATCAACCACAGTGTCCTTGCGGTTCGCTATAACCAATTGATTACCATGGGAATTTATTGTAAAAAGTGCATTCTTCGATTGGTATTGAATGTGGTTGATGTTCGCTCCGGGTCGAAGTCGCCAGGTGTATTTAAACGCTT
>JBJOFM010000020.1:0-13159 GCA_046048755.1 Bacteroidota bacterium
GTTGGTAGTCCTAGCCAAAACGCTTGAGGAAGGAAAATTGTGAAGTACGTTAGGGCTAAAGCGCTAACCAAACAAAGAATCCAATATCCGGTGGTATTGCGTTTTTTCTCAGTCATAGTGCAGCAAATATAATTGGATTTTAGCGTTCAAACAACAAGGATTCATCCCAGAAACGAACAAAACTGCCCCCCCAAGCAAATTTCAAACCTGCATTTACCACAATTTTTTCATCACCAATTACATCTGTACCACCCAATGCTTGCGAAACCGCCAACATCGGAATATTTAATCCACCCAACGCTACCGCCGAGGTAGTCCCCTGCAACCTTGGGTTAATTTCCAATAAATAAATGTCCCCAGAATAATCCTCGCGCCACTGCATACCAATGGGTCCATCCAATTGTAACAACTCCGCCAACCTACAACACTCCGAAATTAATCCCTCATTCTGCAAAAATGTACCGGCAACACTTATCCCTCCAATCATCTTGTCTCTACTTCTGGGAACACAATACGCTACCCGCCCATTATTGCACAACAAATCCACCGAATATTCCATGCCCGATAAATAAACGGATAACAACAATGCCTCTCCGTCCCCCAATTCCTCGGGTATCCGTGTACACCACTCTTCTAAACTCAAGGGCATAATCCCCGACTTCTCCTTTATCCAATCCTCATTATTTCCGAATTCCGATAAAATCCTGCCAAAACCTCTACTACCATTCCCCAATACAGGTTTGAAACATAAATCTCGGTGCGAAATCCCTAGATTCTCTGCTTCCCTACTAAAAGAGTCTCTCCCATTTATCACCGCAAAAGCCGGCACTCGAAACCCATGCTGCCAAGCAAATTCATACAAGCTGCCCTTATTGTTCGCAATTTCTAAACCTTCCAAACTACTAACAACCACCACCGCTCCCGTCAATGCCTCAATGCGTTGCTTGTTCTCGGATAAAACCGGTAACTCGCGCGTAGTAATTGGTAGTATTACTTGAATATTATGTTCTAAACTTACCCGAACCACCGCTTCCACATATTCAGAAACCATAGTCGTTTCCGGCATTAACACAAACGCATCCGATAATGCAGCACCATATACATGCGCTTTCGCATCACCACCCACAATAAACACCTCTGGGATTTCTCGCAAACAACGAACTATACCCGCAAAACCCGGTGCGCCCGCACCAGACGGAATTAAAATCTTTACACCCGAGAGTTTATCAGTTTCCACGACCGGCGAATTTAATGAACACCAGCCAACTATTTCTTACCAATTAATTGGCAAATGGATCGCTAAAACGAGGATCGGTAATGAATTTATTATCCGTTAACGTTCTTAAAAATGCAATCAAAGCATCTTTTTCCAACTCCGAGAAATTCAATTTCACCGGATTCCCTTGATTATCCTTTAGGTTTTTATCCAAATGACTGTGCGGCTGTACTCCGTGGCTGTAATGATCAATAACCTGATTCAAGTTAGCGAATCTACCGTCATGCATATATGGACCCGTTAATTCGATGTTTCTTAATGAAGGAATACGGAAATTACCGTTCTCCTTACCTGGATCTTTGTATTGTCTTTCCAAGCCAATGTTTGCAGTACCCTTTACTGTTGGAGCACCATATGGGTCACCCGGCATGTCCGGAGCACTTAAATTATCACCCGCATGACAACGAGAACAACGCGCTCTATCAGAAAAGAACAAGTCATGGCCCATTTGCTCCAATTGAGAATATTGCTGAGTACCAGCAGAAACGGCGTCAAACTTGGAATTGCCCGTAATCATAGACGATAAAAAGTGACTAATCGCCATGCTTATTCTATTACGTGTTACCTTATCGTCTCCAAACGCCGCAGAAAACAATGCTGGATAGTACGATACTGCCGCCAATTTTTGCTCCAACATCGCATCGTTTTCCATGCCCATTTCGATATGATTGAATACCGGCTTGGTACTCAAATCCAATGTTCCCGCAGCGCGAGAATCCCAAAACATATTGTTAAAGAAAATTGGATTACATATAGCCATACTGTTTCTGCTGGTCTTCTGACCCCCAAATCCAATACTGCTGGCCATCGCATCACTGAAACCTACTTTCTGGTGGTGACAACTTCCGCAAGACACCATATTGTTTAAGCTCAACTTCTTGTCGTAAAACAATACTCTACCCAATTGAACCGAAGCATTAGAATATTTTTCCGCCGCTTCCAACAATTCAGGATCTGATGCACCAAAACTTGGATCAAAAAACACATTCCCAAATCCACCCCGCTTATTAAAAGCATTATTCTGTAAAAATGATTTAATGTCCAATGTGCTACCTTTAATAACACCTGTACTGTAATCATACAACGTAGTTGGCAAATTAGGCTTTTCCAAGGAGTTTGACCCAGTACCAGGAGTCGGCAATGTCTCACAAGAAGACACAAACCAAGTAATGGCTCCAAAACCCAATACAGATAGTCCAACACTTAAACGCTTATTCATAATATTCAATTTTTTATTAATTAATAGCTGTTTTACAACAACTTGCAACGAAAATACGTACTTCAAACGCAATTTGTTACATTTTATTTTTGCATTTTTCGCAAATTCGACGAACGGGAATTGTGACTTTTCGCAAATTTCATCACGATAAGCCACTTTTTTGACGACATTTGTCGAATTACTGTCACCTACCTTTGTACCATGTTAGATTTTCACAACCACCTACTTCCCGGAATTGACGATGGCGCTCCAAACCCAGAAACATCGCTAATCCTTGCCAAAGGGCTGGTTGAACTTGGCTTTACGCAGTTCATTTGTAGCCCGCATATTATCGCCGATACCCATCCTAATAATCCAGATACCATTGCAAATGCCGCAAACCTGCTAAACCAATTCGCCGAAAACAATGGCTTCAACCACTCATTCGGCCACATAGCAGAATACATGATTGATGACGTATTCCGCAGTCAACTTAAGAAAAAAACGCAATTCCTAACCTTCGGAAACCAAAAAATTCTTACCGAATTTAGCTATATCCAAAAACCAGATCACATCGAACACGTAACCTTCGAACTTCAAATGCAAGGCTACGAACCCATTTTGGCTCACCCAGAACGATACGTTTATTACCATAATAATCTTGGATTCTACGAATACCTAAAAGATCTAGGGTTTGAACTACAATTAAATCTACTCTCCCTCACCCCCTATTACGGAAAAGAAGTTCAAAAAGTGGCCAATCACCTTCTGAAAAAAGGTATGTACGATTTTATCTGTACCGATATGCACCATGAACGACATCTACAAGCCCTGCAAGATTTCTTCTCTGCAGAAGACTTACAGGACTTATATACATCGCCCGGAATTAAAAATCATCAAATCCTACAACAAACCCAGAATTAGTATCCGAAAATATCGGTCATACTCAATTCTACCACTTTGCCGTACCGGGATAAATCCGATTTCTTAATTAATTTCTTATCGGCAACTACCATCAAAGACCATGGTTTAGAAACCAATTCGCGTTGGTGAAAAGCAGTAATATCCGCCAATCCCACCGAAACAATAGCACGTTCCGAAGCGCTTGGCATTTCCGTGCTTATCCCTCTATTCTTTAAATAGGTGTACATACCCAAATAATCTTCGGGATCCGTTACCGATGTGTTCATTCTGTTTACCAAACTCTCTTTAGCCAAGGCAAAAACCTGTGGATCTTGAGGCATTTTATTCATCAACTCCTCCATCGCCGCAATCGCATCGTGAAATTTATCGGCCTGGGTACCCACAAAAGCTTGCACTCCGATGTTTCGTCCTCCAAAATCCGGTAAACGCAAGAAACAATACGTACTGTATGCCAACGCCTTCGCTTCCCGAATATTCTGAAATACTACACTGCTCATGTCACCCCCGAAATATTGATTAAACATATTCACAACCGAGGTTTCCGACTCCTTTTCTTTGGAACCACGGATCCACCAGTTAACCGATGCCTGAACTTGCTCAAAATGCACAAAATATACTGTTCTCTCTTTTGATTCCTGCTCCATAAACATCCCAGACGCCACCTCGGATCTTACAGTCCCAGGCTTGTAAGCAGTTGAACTATAAGGAAATACCTTGTCTACATCCAACGATTTAACCAAATCAGCAATATCTCGCTTTCCATAATACTCCACACGCATGGGTGTTTTGCCCAAATCCATAACCAGTTCTTTCATTTTCGAAGCCTTCAAAGCGCGTAAATAGGCATTCGATCTACCATGATTCATAGGGTTCTTAGGCCCATAAATCACATAACTGCTCAACATTCTGCGAACCACCGAAGGGTCCGTTTTCGAATCCTCCCTTGACTTTATCAAATCACTAATTAACGATTTCAATACCGCATCGTTCACCTCAATATTCTTCCAAACCGTTCCAACCGTCTTCACGGCCTCATCAAAATTCTCTTCCGGTCAACTAACAACCACATCCGTGTATAAGTTCGAAACTTTCACCTCCCAACTGCAACCCATTCGGTACATCTTGTCAGCAATGGCCGATGATGTCAATCCACCACCACCAACATAGGTGAGATAATCAGCCAAAATCTTCAAATCTGGATTTGCCCAACTTCCCTTTTCGTATCGGAAAGAAACACGAAACAAACGATTGCTTGGATTTGCCACATAACGCAATTCCGATGCACCCTTGTTCAAGGCCACTTTCTTGATTTCTTTTTCCAAATCAACCACCGTAGCCACTACCGGTTTTGCAGGAATCTCTAACCACTTGCTCACAAAATCGCTGCGCTTATCGCGGTTTAACTCCACTGCCGTAATGGTAGGCTTGTCAATCTTTGCCGATGCCGCCTTCTCCCCCTTGCGCTTATACACCACCACACGATCCGCATTTAAATATTCATTGGCGAAATCAATTAAATCCTCTTTGGTTAACAACGACATTTCATACAACTCATTATACGCATCCCGATACGTCTTGCCCGAAACAAATGCCTGCATTAAAAACGATGCACGCGCACGATTTTCTTTAAACGATTTAATTTGATCGATGTCCTTGTTCAAAACAATCGACTTCAACAATCCTTCATCAAAATCTCCCCGCCTTACTTTTTCCATTTGCTGCAATAACAATGTCTTTACCGAATCCAATGTCTGTCCCTCTTGAGGTTCCCCCATCAACAAGAATACCCCATAATCGTTCATCTGCTCCACTCCAGCAAAGGCACTCAACACCATTTGCTTTCTAACCAAATTTTTATCAATTAACCCCGTTGAATTGTTACTCAATAACCAAGAAATCATTTGAGCCGCTTTCGACTCCTTGCTACCTGCCCCAGGAAAACGATATCCAATGGTTAAATACTCGGATTTCGGACCTACCACATCAAATGCCCGCTCTACATTTCTCAAATCTTCATACTCATATACATAGGTAGGCACATCCCCTGTTCGCATTCCTGCAAAATTCTTCCAAACATCCGCTGCTACCGAATCGGGATTGAAGTCACCCGACATCACAATAGCCATATTCCCAGCAACATAATAGGTATTATAATATTGTCTGATAGCCTCTAAACTAGGATTTTTCAAATGCTCCACCGTGCCAATGGTTGTCTGCAATCCGTAATTGTGTTTCTTGAATAATTCTCCAAATAACGTCTCCCAAACCTTGTCATCGTCCCGGTCCAAACTCATGTTCTTCTCCTCATAAACCGCCTCCAACTCCGTATGAAACAAACGCAACACCGGATTTCTGAAACGCTCCGATTCCAACGCCAACCAAGCCCCAATTTTATTGTTAGGGATATCGTTGATATACACCGTTTGGTCGTTAGTGGTAAACGCATTCGTACCCTCTGCTCCCAAAGCTCCACACATTTTATCGTACTCGTTAGCGATGGCCCATTTAGCCGCCAAACCACTTACACTATCAATCGCACGGTAAATTTTTCTACGCATCGCCGTATCCGTAGTCTTATTGTATTTCTCATACAACGCGTCAATTTGCGCCAACAAAGGCTTCTCCTTACCCCAGTCCAACGTACCGTACTTGTCTGTACCTTTAAACAACATGTGCTCCAAATAATGCGCTAAACCCGTGTTGCTCGCAGGGTCGTTCTTGGATCCCGTTTTAACCGCAACCATGGTGTAAACCCGCTTTGTAGTGGCCTGATTGGATGTATACAACGTAAGCCCGTTCTTAAACTTGTACTCCCGAACATTCAATGGATCCCCAATAAATCGAGTCATAACCCAATTCTCGTTCTTTTCCTGAGCAAAGCCGCCAATCCGTTGCTGTGCTACCAATGGTAACGAAACTAAAACCGCCAAACTTAGAAGTAATCTTCTCATAATCAACAAAAATAAGGATTGATATTTACTTTCTCTGATTCACGCCGATGGAATATCTTCGCACTTGTGTCAAGAATCGATAAACGACTGGTTTTAGGGTTAGGATCCAACCAGGGAGACAGCATCCATTTTTTGCATCAAGCCAAATATTGGATTTCCCTGCACCTTGGTACCATCCAACGCGAATCCTCTTACTTCCAAACTGCCGCCTGGGGAATGCAAGATCAACCCGATTTTATTAACCAAACCCTCCTGGTATCCACCCCTTTTAGTCCAGAAATTTGCCTCGAAAAATGCCTTTATATAGAAAAGTTATTAGGCCGATTTAGAATCCAAAAATGGGGACCGAGAACCATCGATATCGACATTCTTTTGTACGATTCTATCCAACACAAATCCAATCGTTTACACATTCCACACCCCCACATGCATCAACGCAATTTTGTGATGCATCCTCTAGCAGAAATCCTACCCAATACACTGCATCCCACCCTCAACAAATCGATGAAACTTTTGAAACAATCTTGCTTCGATACACTGCCAACTAAAAAAATTTACCCCCAATTGAAATAGGTTCTCCGCTACTATGCAACCACACCAAAAAAGATTACCGCAAATCCAATTCGATGCTAGCCTCGAGCTAAAGGAGTTGCCAATGTGGTTACTGCCCGATATTGCTTGGTTTCAAGAATCACTAAAAGCCAAAAAAATCGTAGTAAACGATACCCAACCATTCCAAAAACAATCCCCCTTATCCCGCTATGCCATCGGCGCACCCAATACAACCCAATGGTTAAGTATTCCTATCGATCATAGTTCCAGAGGATTACCCCTCAACCAAACCCACATCAACTACCAACAAACCTGGATTAAAGACCACAAACAAGCTTGGCAAACCGCCTACGGAAAAACTCCATTTTATGAGTATTTCGATTATCGATTCTTTGAAATTCTAGACAACAAACCCGTTCTTTTGGCCGATTTATCCTGGGATTTACTGCAACTCCTTCATAAATCCTTGCAACTTCCCAATACCTTAATTCGTAAATCAACACTGCCCGAAACCCCAATTCCGATTCAAGAATTTACAGACGATGTTGCACCTAAAAACCCGCCCATTTCTTCAGAATCGATAACCCAGTATAACACTACGGTAGAATTTCAACAACTAAACCCCAGTACCACCCCAAATTCATTTTTTACCCTTCCCTACAATCAAATATTTCAACACAAACACGGCTTCCGATATCCGTTATCGGCCATCGATTACCTATTTCAAAACTACCCCAATTTTTAACTACTTTCGTTACTTCATCCCCGCATGAGCATCATAAAAAAGCTAGCATCGCAAACCGCTATCTATGGCATTCCCACCATGGTGGGTAGGTTTTTAAACTACCTATTAGTCCCCATTTATCTCCAAAAACTCAGCGGTACCGCAGATTACGGGGTAGTGAGTGTGATGTTTACCTATGCTTCGTTCATGGCTATCGTTGTGAGCTTAGGAATGGAAACCGCCTTCTTCCGATTTGCAAAACTAACCAACGAACCAGCACGGGTTCTAGCCACCGCCTCACATACCCTGATTTTCTTAGGTTTAGCATTCATATTAGCTACCCAGTGGCTGGCCATCCCCATCATGGAATTTATCGGCTACCCCTACCACCCGGAATATGCCGTCTGGTTTGCTATCATACTAGCGACCGATGCACTTGCCTCGCTAGGATTTGCATGGCTCAGACAGCAAAATAAAGCGTGGAAATTTGCCACCATACGAATCACCAATATTGGAATTAATATCGCTGCCAATCTGTTCTTCCTGATCCTATGCCCTTGGTTATCTCAACAACCCTACTTCCAAAATTCAACAGAGCATACACCCTGGATAACCCAATTTTCCCTGTGGCTACAATTGCAGTCCCTACCCATGCAAATGGTTGCTAATATATTCATTAGCAATCTTATAGCTTCAATTGTTACCGTACTTTTATTTGGAAAAATATGGAAAAAACTGACCTTAGGTCTCGATTACGATCTATTAAAACCCATGCTAAAATATTCACTACCACTCATCATCGTTGGATTAGCAGGCATGGCGAACGAAACCTTAGATCGAATATTTCTTAAAAATTTATTACCTGCCGATACCGCCGATAGCGAAATTGGAATTTATGGAGCCTTCTATAAACTCAGCCTAGTACTTACCCTGTTTATTCAAGCATTCCGCTTCGCCGCAGAACCGTTTTTCTTCAGCAAATCTGGCGATCAAGATGCTCCCCAAACCTATGCCAATGTAATGCGGTATTTTGTTTATGTTACCGGCGGCATTTTTATCGCAACCATGGCTATTATGCCTTGGCTTTCACCCCTATTATTACGAAAGCCCGAATACTACCAAAATGGCAATGGTATTTTTATTATTCCAATTCTGTTACTCGCCAATTTATGCCTAGGATTGTATTATAATTTATCCATTTGGTACAAACTATCGGGCCATACCAAAATGGGGGCCGCTGTTGCCGGAATCGGCGCCATGATTACCATCGTTGGAAATTATTACGGTATTCCGCAATACGGATTTATTGCCAGTGCTATCACCACGCTATTCGCCTATGGGTCTATGGTAATTATTGCTTATTTGGCTGGACAAAAATTTTACCCCGTACCCTACCAACTACCCTTGCTATTAATGCTCCTATTGGTAGCGACGCTACCCATAACCTTCCTGTATTACAATCCACTGGAATGGGGTCAATATCAGCTGAATTTAGGTCGATTTACCTCCGTTGCGCTGTTCGCCGCAGTCATTTTCTTGGTGGAAAAATGGGTGCCAAAAATCCCCATGGCTGAAGGAAAATCTCAATCCTCTAACTAACAACAATTAACACAATCCTCTGACTTACAAGAAATAACACGATCTTCTTATAAACAACTCCATGAATACGCTGGAAATACCCATTATAAATAAATCAAAACACGCATTACCAAATTATCAAACTCCGCAATCCGCAGGAATGGATTTACATGCAAATATCGAAGAGCCCATTCAGTTACTGCCGCAACAACGAACCTTAATTCCAACCGGTTTGTTTATTGAACTTCCCCAAGGCTACGAAGCCCAAATTAGACCCCGTTCCGGGCTCGCTTTCAACCACGGAATCACCGTATTAAATTCTCCAGGGACCATCGATGCCGATTACCGAGGTGAAATTAAAATTTTACTCATCAATCATGGCGATCAACCCTTCACCATACACGATGGAGAACGAATCGCACAAATGATTATTGCCAAGCACGAAACAATCCATTGGACAATCACGGATTCCCTCAATTCTACCGAACGCGGCGAAGGCGGTTACGGATCCACCGGAAAACAACCCTAACTAACAAAGTAAACGTTCCAGTAATAAATCCTTAATCCCTTTAAAGTATGATTTACTTGGGTTTTAGTATCTTTGCACCTCGTTAACAATTGCTTAATCCCTGATGAAACTGATTATCCCGATGGCCGGCATGGGCAAAAGAATGCGCCCGCATACCTTAACTACCCCCAAACCCCTAATCAAAGTTGCTGGTAAATCCATCGTAAATTGGCTCATTGAAGATATCGCTGCCGTTTGTGGAGATACCATCACCGACATCGGCTTTGTAGTGGGAAGATTTGGAGATGCCGTTGAAAAAGAACTAATCCAAATCGCCGAATCCGTTGGCGCAACCGGTAAAATATTCTACCAAGATACCGCCGAAGGTACAGGACACGCCATCCTTTGCGCCAAAGAATGCTTGCAAGGGGAAGTGATCGTGGCATTTGCCGATACCTTGTTTCGCACCAACTTTAACCTCGATAAATCCAAAGACGGAGTTATTTGGGTGCACAAAGTAGCCAATCCATCCTCCTTTGGTGTGATTAAATTCAACCAAGATAACATCATCACCGATTTCGTTGAAAAACCAACCGAGTTTGTCTCCGATTTAGCAATCATCGGAATTTATTATTTCCAAAGCGGTGAAACCTTACACCAAGAATTGCAGTACCTAATCGATAATGATATCCGTGAAAAAGGCGAGTACCAACTTACCAATGCCATGGAAAACATGAAGAATAAAGGTATGCAGTTTGTACCCGGTGCTGTAGACGAATGGTTAGATTGTGGTAACTATTCCGCTACCGTGTACACCAACCAACGCGTGCTGGAAAATAAATCCCACCTATTCAACCCCCAAGCAACCTCCTTTGGCGAAAATGTAACCATTCACCCGCCGTGTTTCATCGGCGAAAATGTATCTTTGAATAATTGTACCATCGGTCCACATACCAGTATCGGTAATGGAACCAAGGTGAACAATGCCACCATCAAAAATTCAATCGTACAGGAAAATTGCAGCATTCAAAATTTCAACTGCCAAAACTCCATGATTGGAAATGCCGTTTCCATCGACGGAAACTCTATGGAATACTCCCTCAGCGATTTCTCCACCATCGGAGCCTAATCAATACCCAAAGTACACCCATACTCAGTATCAAATCGTATCCTAAGTCTCCCTTTTTGCTTGCTTTCTTCGTACGATTCACATTCGTTCTTGCTGTTTTCACTTCAGCATCTACCAATGCACAAGCGGTTTTTCCCCAACAAGAACACGCAGATCCTTCCACCGAATCCGCAATCCCCGAAACCCTTGCCTTAAAAAAAGCCGTACTCGAAGCCGAAGCCTTATATACCCAAGAAAAATACGCCGAGGCCACCAAGGCCTACGAAAAATTACTCGAAAAACACAAAGAGGCTTGGATTTATTACCGATTATCCATCCTGTACCAAAACAAAATTCAAAAAACACTAGTCGATGATGCAGCCAAAGACCCTTCCGCATTCAACCAATTGCATTTTCATACGGTAAATACAGCCGAAAAAGCCGCAGAACTGCAACCCAAAAACCATATTTACCTACTTCACTTAGCTAGCCTGTACAGCAATACACTTCCGCATAAATCGGCAAATCTGTACCAACAAGTCATACGATTACAACCCCGTAGTTCTTCGTTATACGTTATGGCCGCCGAACACGCAGCCAAACAAATACGATTTCTACCCACCACAAACACCGATAAATCACCAACCACTACCTCTCCTTTTACCGATACCCTACTAAGCATCGCCCAACAATACAAAAAACAATTTGGTATGAACGCAGCTTACGTGGAAATGACCTTGTATGCCTACAATCGCATGCCCGGTAAAGAAGCCTACAAAGACAGCCTAATCCAGCAATGGAATGCCGTTCGATTTCAACAAATTATGGCTACACCACCGGAAAAAACCGCAACAAACAGCCAGAATTCTACCAACCCGAAAATAACAGAAACCACAGCCCCAAATACAGCAGAGCCCCAAATACCCGGAAATCCTAGCCCTGAAAATCAACCATCTAAGCAGTCATCTGCGAATTCAGCTCAAACATCCCCAGCAAAACAGGTCCTGCCCAGTGTCTCGCAAAAAATTCATCAATCCGAACTCCTGTTTCGCTGTGCTCGATTATACCATCTTATCCATGTACCCGATCAACAGCAAAAAGTAAAAGAGGAGTTCACTTCTTTGGAAGAAGATTACCCCTATTTGGATTGGTCGATTTCGAAATCATACGTCGAAAAATCATCGCAAAATCCAAACACAGAATACCCTCTTACCTGGCCCAACCCATCGCAATTACTCACCATAAATCCGGCATCGGCATTGCTGATTTGGCAAAATATAGAATATTTATCCCTGCACTTGAGTGCCACACCCATACACTATCAACCCTTTCTGCAATCCTTGCAAGCCCTCGAAAAACAACAATCCGTAAACCCTCAAAACTATAAACAACTGGTTATTATAATAGAACACCTGTTAAAAACGTTTAATAGTAGTACCGAATCGGCAAAGCTGATTCCAGACCTCAATCAATACAAAAAACTCGAAGATTTCAAATAAACCCATCTACCGTTCTGGCATCGAATTTGACAACCAATACACCAACCATGCAATCGTTCATTTCTTCCATAAAAGTTATTGCCCTTAGCGCACTGTTAATTTCAACTACTGCAGCCAATGCTCAAACGAGTACGAGCGAAATAAATAGCAATAAAATTATCGGTCAAACCTACTCCATTCCCGTGGCCAATGAACAATGGAATCACTTAGCCGCACGGTATGATGTAAATATCGATATGGGGAAAATGCCACTCGCAGGTGCGTTTTCAATTCGGATGAAACGCGATTCTATCCTTTGGTTCAGTGCTTCAGCCGCTGTATTGGGTATCCAAATCGCCAAGGGTGTTATTACCCAGGATACCGCTAAAATTCAAGATTTATACAATAAAAAATACTATTGCATCCCCACTTCGCAATTAAGCGACATGATCGGTACGCCCTTGGGATTAAAACAACTACAGGCACTGTTTCTAGGTCATGCACTGGTAGATACCGGCACACTGAAATTTGTAAAACCCGGATACGAAAGTTTTGAATCGCCTATTGGTGAATCGGCATTTTCTATCCTTACCGTATTGATGAACAGTACCAAAACCATCGAAAAATCGCTCATTGCCTCTCCCACCAATCCCAATACCAGCTGCAGCATTGGTAACGCCGGATTTGAAAAAAGAGAGAACACCAATTTGCCCACCCGAATTCAGGTAAAACTTAAAGATGAAGAAAATACTGCACAGTTAGATTTTTCGTTAAAAACAGCTCGTTTCGATGCCATACCTTCGTACCCATTCAGTGTCCCTGCTGGATATGAAACCGTAAATACCCTTGGTGGAAATAAACC
>JBJOFM010000021.1:0-2929 GCA_046048755.1 Bacteroidota bacterium
ATTCCTTAAATTAGTAGAACAAAGGTCTAATTTTACATGGGCTAAACAATTCGTTTACGGATTAAGTTATCCGCTATTTACCTGACATGTGACCAATTATGTTTACATTTTTTAAAAAATCACGACTAAATGTATGGGAGAACCGCTGTGAATCCTAAGAATATTGGTATTTTTCACATTAAAATGACTAAATAGTTAACAAAAGTTCTTTACTTTTGAAGATTGGGAAACCTCGTGATGAAAAGAATACTGTTTTTTGTATGGTTCGTATTGTTTGGAAGCTCCTTACTTCGGGCAGCAGAACCCACCAAAGCCGCATCCAATGCATCGGCAGGAACAGTTACTTGCAATACGGCTCAGATTACTTGGACCAACGGAGATGGAGGTTGGAGAATTGTAGTTGTAAAGGAGGGTTCTGCTGTAAATGCCAATCCAGTGGATGGTAATTCGTATTCGGCATTTGCAAATTTTGGAACAGGTACTCAACTAGGCACAGGCAATTACGTTTGTTTTAATAACATTACGAACAACGTTACTCTGACCAATTTAAAAAACAACACTACCTACCACGTAGCGGTATTTGAGCACGATGGTACAGGACCGGATTACTTAACATCCAATCCGGCCACGGTATCTTTTACTACTAAAACATTAACATTAGGTTTTACGTACTCCGTAGGAAAAGATAGTTGTGAAGGAAGCAATAAGGTTACATTCACCAATACCTCCACCGCCAATTATGGTGGAATAAAGTACACCTGGTTTTTTGGCGATGGTCAACAAGATACAGGGAAAAATGCTACCCATGTTTACAATAAAGGGGGGAGTTTTCAAGTAACAATCACAGCCAATCCTGCCAATAATTGCATTGATAACTACGCCAACCCTAAACAAGTATTTATTGTTCCTAGACCGGTAGCCATTCCATTTGAAAAAACGAATGATACCATTCAGTGCTTTGAAGGACATACTTTTCGTTTGGATGATAAAACAACTTTAGCTAAGATTCCAAAATGTGCCTACATCCGCACTTGGTACTTTACAGCAAGCGATAGCGCAACCATTCCTAATCCAGTAAAGGTCTTTACAAAAGCAGGTAAGTATCGTGTATTTTATAAAGCCGAAACGTTATTCGATAATAACAGGACGGGGTGTATCGACACTACATCGATGGTATTGGAGGTGGTTCCCAGTCCGTCTAGTGGGGTTTCTATTAACGATAGTATTCAGTGTTTAAACGGCAATAACTTTGCCTTTGATAATAAATTTCCGGGATTGGTAACATTTAGCTGGGATTTTGGCGGAGGGAACGTTGTATCAACCAAAACCGCTTCTAAATCGTATACTGCCGTAGGAACCTATCCAGTAATTCATGAAGCATTTTCTAGCATTGGATGTAATAGTAAGGATACCGTTTATGTTGTTGTGAAAGCCAATGTAAATCCAACCTTTACTGGACTTCCTGCTAAAGTATGTCAAGGTTCACCCGCAATAACCCTTACACCTACCAATCCCAAAGGTAAATTTTTTGGGGCCAATTTTGGGGGTACAAATACATTTCTACCCACCGGTTTAGGAAATATTAAAATCAAATATGTTGTTGCCGATTCATTTTGTCCAGACTCATCGGAACAAACCATTAATATTTCAGCCGCACCTAAATTGAATTTAGGCAGAGATACAACGTTGTGCGATGGAAATTCAATGGATATCACCATTACCAATCCAGGAACGGTAACATGGTTTGATGGCAATACCAGCAGAACAAGAACATTTTTTGCAGCTTCTACTTATTGGGCTGAAGTGGATGATAACGGTTGTAAAGCCAGTGATACCATTAAAATATTTGAAGATGTAGCTCCTCAAGTTACATTACCCGCAGATACCTTGCTGTGTGCAGGGGCTTTGTTAAAATTATCGGTTCCTCCATTTAGTGGGAATATAATTTGGAGCAATGGAAGTAAGGATACGGCTATCTATGTTAGTTCCGCCGGTCTATATCGCGTTACACTGACTAATAAATGTGGAACGGCAACCGATGAAATTTATATTAATGTAACTTCCGGATTTTGTGACGTGTTTTTACCTAACGCGTTTACTCCCAATGGCGATGGAAGAAATGATTATTTCGAAATTACCGGTAAAGGGTTGATCCCAACTTGGTTAATAATTTATAATCGTTGGGGTGAGATTATCTACGATTCTCACACTACCGGTGTTCACAATCGCTGGGATGGACGCTACCAGGGCGAAATTGTTCAAGAAGGATTGTACACCTATTTGTTCCGTTACGAAAATAGAACGGGTAATCGAATTCGGAGAAATACAATCAAAGAAGCCGTAATGGTTTTACGATAATTCTCAATTGAGAATAACTTGTGCTTTCCCAGGTGAAATTTTGACTCTAATTTTGCGGTAGCATGCAACATCAACCTGCAACTATCGATCAAGCCAAGCAACTAGGACTATTGGAAGAAGAATACCACAAGATTTGTGATATTTTAGGAAGACAACCCAACTTTACCGAAATTTCTGTTTTCTCCGTTATGTGGAGTGAACATTGCAGTTATAAAAACTCCATCGTTTGGCTTAAAACCTTGCCCAAAGAAGGTTCAAAAATGTTGGCTGAGGCGGGTGAAGAAAATGCTGGATTGGTAGATATTGGAGGCGGGTTGGCCTGTTGTTTTAAAATCGAAAGTCATAACCATCCTAGTGCGATTGAGCCTTATCAAGGAGCCGCAACTGGTGTTGGGGGAATTAACCGAGATATTTTTTCTATGGGTGCAAGGCCTATCGCGCAGTTAAATTCATTGCGTTTTGGTAATATTCATACCGATCGTACCAAATGGTTGGTTAAAGGGGTTGTAAAAGGTATTGGTGATTATGGTAATGCCTTTGGAATTCCCACCGTTGGGGGAGAGGTGTATTT
>JBJOFM010000022.1:0-4341 GCA_046048755.1 Bacteroidota bacterium
CTTATCGTCCGGTGGATTCTGTGAAAGTGCCTAAAGCTTATGTGATCTCATCTGCCTACCCCGAAATTATAGAAATGTTGAAACGAAATGAAGTATTTGTAAAACGAAATTCCGTGGATACGCAAATCGCGATGCGGGTAAGTTATATTGTTGATTACAAAACTGTGAGTAGACCCTATGAGAGTCACTATTTGCATTATGATATAAAAACAAGGGATACCCTGTTGGTTTTGAAAATTAGTGCAGGCGATTATATTGTACCGGTAAGGAAAGAATCGGCGGCATTGTTGGTGAATGTTTTGGAGCCACAAGCGCCTGATTCTTATTTTGCCTGGAATTTTTTCGATGGTATTTTGCAACAAAAAGAGGGATTCAGCGATTATGTGTTTGAGGACTACGCTGCGGAATTTTTGAGAAATAATCCGACGAAGCGGGCAGAATTTGAAGAAAAGAAAAAAACTAATCCCGAGTTTATGTCCAATGCTTGGTCTCAACTACAGTGGATATACCAGCAAACGAATTTATACGAGCCAACACATAATCGATACCCTGTGTATCGTTTGGATTGATGCATTGGAACTTGTTTGAATGGGATGCAGAAGAGACATTCACGGGATAGTGTAGTTCTTTCCTGTGTGCAATTGGTAATAGGGATGTAGTTGAACGTGGCGTTTTATTGAACGTTGGGAATGCGATTTATTCTCCGAAATACTCGACGAAGTTATTGGGGGTTTCCCAAAGTGTGATTTTATGTAGTTGTACTCCTTGGGGTAGATGTGGAGTTAGTCGATTCCAAATTCCAACCGCGATGGTTTCAATGGAAGGCATGGTCCCTTTAAGCCAAGCAACATCTAAATTGAGGTTTTGGTGATCAAGATCGTCGATTACTTGCTTTCGGATGATAAGCTTTAGTTGTTTAAGGTCCATAACCAATCCTGTTTCTGGGTGTGGTTGGCCTTTAACACACACATACAGATCAAAATTATGACCATGAAAATGGGGATTTGCGCACTTACCGAAAGTGGCTAAATTCTTTTCATCGGACCACAATGGGTTCCACAGCTGATGGGCTGCGTTAAAATGCTCTTTTCTGGTGATGTACAACAGGGGCATGGGTTTTCAGCGGCAAAGGTAGTTAGATTTATTTTACTGCGACAATGGTTTGTTGATTTTCCATCGGAATAACGCTCCGGTATAGGCATCAATCATCCAATTCCAAGGTAGAACAAAATTAAGAAGTGCGGGTTCGTTAAATATGGATTGGTAGGCTGATGGGCACTGCGCCATGGTAGCATTTGAGGTATCTCGGCAGGGTTGAAATCCGATGTGGATGGATTGGTTCGGTGTTGGTCGAGGTAAAACTATGTAACCATTTTTGGTGGTTTGACAGATACGATAATACTCGGATTTATTCATAGGCAGAGCACCCATGTCATCGGACAGGGAAGGGTTTGATAATTTATCAATGGGTTTAGGTAGAAAGGCGGTGACGCAGAGGGAAGAATCCGCTTGAGCTACGGGTATTTGTTGGTATTTGCCCGTTAATAGGGTAGCACAACCGTATTGGGTGAAAATAATAATTGCTATAGCTGCCAAATTTAGGCAGTTTCCACGGCGTACCATTTGGCAAGATTTTCAACCGTGTATTTGATGTCTTCCACGGAGTTTTGTTTTCCAAAGCTGAAGCGAATGGTTGTTCGGTTGGTGCCGGGTTTGCAGGCGTTTATTACGTGACTACCTCCTACGGCACCGGAGGAGCATGCAGAACCACCGGATGCGGAGATTCCTGCTAAATCCAAGTTGAATAACAACATAGATCCTGCTTCGTTAGGTGGTAAGCTTACGCTTAAAACAGTATATAAACTATCACCGTGAGGATTACCATTAAATTCAATCCCAGGTATATTTTCCTGTAGCAGTTGAATCATAGTATTTTTTAGATTCTGTATATGCGATTTTTTAGCTTCAATATCGCGATAAGAGATTTCGAGTGCTTTCGCTAGTCCTACAATACCGTACACATTTTCTGTTCCACCGCGCATTTCACGTTCTTGTGCGCCTCCGGTGATTTCTGGGGTTAATTTATTTTTACGATTGATGTATATAAATCCAATTCCTTTAGGTCCATTGAATTTATGTGCGGCAGCGGCTAAGAAATCTACATATCCTTGCGATAGATCGAAAGAAAAATGCCCCATGGTTTGCACGGTATCGCAATGGAACAGCGCACTGTGCCTGTGGCATAGTTCACCTACTTCTTGGATATTGATCATGGTGCCAATTTCGTTGTTGGCATGCATTAAACTTACCAATGTTGGGATGGGGTTCTGCAATAAATCCGCTAATTGATTTAGGTTGATTTCACCTTTTTCGTTAACATCCAATAAAACCAATTCTACCAAACCTGCATGGGCTAGATCTTCAGCGGTATGAATTACGGCATGGTGTTCAATTGGGGAGGTGATAATTCGTTTGATTCCCAATGAATTAACGGAACCGCGTAGTGCCAAATTATCGGCTTCTGTACCACCCGAAGTGAAGCAGATTTCCCCGGGTGAACAGCCTAACAATTTGGCTATTTTACCCCGGGCATCTTCAATGATGCCTTTTACTTTTCTTCCATGAGCGTGGGAGGAGCTTGGATTCCCAAAATGTTCTTGCATGATGGGTAACATGGCCTCTAAAACTTCAGGATTTAAAGGGGTAGTTGCTGCGTTATCGAGGTAAATTCTGGGGGAATTCATCATATGCGGTTGTACAAATCTAAGTAACCTAGGAATTTATAACACAATTTTGCCATAGTAAACTCGGTTAAAATGTCATTTTCTCTGGGGGCAATTTCTACAATATCAAAGCCAACTACATTTTTTCTTTCGGCAATTCTGCGTAGTAATTTACATCCTTGAATCCAAGTTAATCCACCGGGTTCTGCGGTTCCAACGGCTGGAGCCACAGATGGATCGAAACCGTCAGCATCAATAGTTACATAAACAACATCGGATAATTTATCAATGCAATCGTCTATCCAAGCATCGTTATCCCATAAATCATGGGCATACCATGTGTGAATATTGTCTGAATCTTTAATTAATTGAGCTTCTTCTTTGCATTGGGCCCTAATTCCCACTTGAACCAAGGGGATATTGAGATCGTGCACTCGCGCCATAACGCTGGCATGCGAATAAGGATTCCCTTGGTAAGCCAATCGTAAATCGGAGTGGGCATCGATTTGCAATATGCTGATATTGGGGTATTTCTCTTGAAAAGCTTGTGCGAAACCGAAAGTTACGGTATGCTCGGCACCCAACGAAACCACAAATTTATTGTGTGAAAGAAGTTCTTTGGTTTGTTGAGCAATCAAGGCAACGGCTTCTGCATCCACTTTTCCGTTGAAATTCAATGGAGCAACGGTGGCGATTCCAAAATTTTTGTAGGCTTCCCGATCAATTTCTTCGTCGTAAAATTCAACGAAATGAGAAGCAGAGACCATGGCTTCGGGTCCTTTATCGGAGCCTTGTAAATATGAGCTAGTGTGCTCGTAGGGTATTTGCTGGATAACCACTTTGGCATGTTCCAAAGAGGCTAAATTAGCTTCAGGGAAGGCCAAGAAACCTTCTTCAGCGGGCAGGATATTAACCATGAATTACTTAACGCGTTCTACGTATTCTCCGTTACGAGTATCGATTTTAATTTTTTCACCCACTCCAACAAACAGCGGAACCATCACGGTAGCTCCATTTTCAAGGGTTGCTGGTTTCAATGTATTGGTTGCTGTATCGCCTTTTACACCGGGTTCTGTGTAGGTGATTTCCATGGTAACGTATTGTGGAGCTTCTGCTAATACTGGAGTCTCGCCGTTTTCGAAAGAAATTAAAACAGTATCTCCTTCTTTCATAAATTTGGCACCGTTTCCAAACAAGAATTTTTGAACGGGGATTTGGTCGTAGGTTTCATTATCCATGCAGATAAATGATTCGCCTTCTTCGTATAGATATTGTAATTCTTTAACCTCAACACGAACAATTTCAACAGATTCGCCACTTCTAAATCTATTTTCTGCCAATTTACCATCTTTTACTCGGCGCATTTTTGCTTGATAAAATGCACGAAGGTTACCCGGAGTACGGTGTTGCCATTCAATGATTTGTACTAATTCGCCATTAAAGCGGATAAAATTGCCGGATGAAAGATCTTGAGTAGTTGCCATGGTGCAATGATTTAATTATTGCAAAGGTAGCAACGACAATCAAACCCACCAAATCTATGTAACCCGCAGCTGACTTATGGGGATTAAATACAATTGAATTATGAGATGAAATACTAATGGCTTATAGGACTGAA
>JBJOFM010000023.1:0-2511 GCA_046048755.1 Bacteroidota bacterium
TTCCAAAATTGTGCCGAATCATTGAATAACTCTAATTTTTTTGTCGAATTTCGCAACGAATTGAAGAATTACCTGCATATATATATAAGGTATAATCCCATCAAGCTGTGGATTCTCCTACTTTCCCTATTTATAGGAAGTAGCGCACGTGCACAGAAAATAGAGACTCCCACAAACAATTCCACTATTTCGGACACCCTCAATACCCCAAAGAAATCCAATTTATCGAACCCCGTTTCCTATAAAGCATCGGACAGCCTAAATCTAAACATATCTACCGGTTTGGCGAAATTGTATAAAAATGCCGACGTCAAATTCGAAAACACACAACTGCAATCGGCATACATCGAAGTACGATTATCAAAAAAGATTCTATATGCCAAAGGCAGGTTGGATTCTGTAGGCAATTATGTAGAGCGCCCTCTTTTTAAAGACAATGGGGAAACCTACGAAGCCGATTCGATGATGTATTCGTCCCAAACCCAAAAAGGCAAAGTATTTGGGTTGCGTTTAAAACAAGACGAAGCATATGTTCAATTAAAATCCGTGGTTAAACAACCCGATGGTAGTTTTATGGGATCCTCAGGGAAATTAACAACTTGCGACGCGGAACACCCACATTTTTATTTAAATACTAGTAAAATCAAAATAATGCCAAACAACAAAGCACTGTTTGGCCCAGCCAATATGGTGTTTATGGGAATCCCTACTCCGTTGGCTTTACCGTTTGGCTTGGCACCCCTTCAAAAAGGGCGAAGAAATGGAATACTTATGCCCAATTATGGCTATTTTAGAAGTAACCGTTCCTTTTTCTTGAGTAATTTAGGATACTATACCGGTCTTGGACAGTACGCCGATATTCAATTGAGTACCGATGTGTTTTTAAATGGTGATTTGCGCGGAAAATTCCAAACTAATTTTTCTAAACGGTATCATTGGCGAGGGACCTTATCGTTGCAAGCCAGTAGATTTGGAAACGGATTGGATTTTGCCCACCCCGAATACAAAAAGAATTTTGATTATGGTATTGTTTCTCAGTTTAGTATGGATCCAAAATTATTTCCGGGCGTGTCGTTCAACGGAAGCATCAACATAGTAACAGGGGATTTTAATAAACGCAATGCAACCGATGTTCGATCCTTAAATAACAACCAATTCACTTCTAGCATTAATTATGGTAGAAACTTTTTTAAAAACAAAGTTAATCTTTCGGCATCGGCCAGGCATAGTCAAAATACCCAAACTCGAGATTTCCGATTGGAATTACCCAATGTTAACATGGGGGTATCCAGTTTAACACCGTTCGCTAAAAAAACTGGGAGTAACAATAATTGGTACAGACAATTGCGCTTCGGTTATACCATGAATGTAGCCAATGTTCTTAATACTAAAGATACGTTGATTTTTAGCGATCAATTTAGAAATACCTTTAACTCGAACTTGCAATCCGGATTTAAACATCGAATCCCCATCAGTACCAATATTAAATTATTCAATGGCGCAATAAATATTTCTCCTAATTTGAATTATGGCGAAATATGGTATCATAAAGCGCGTTTACAGCGATGGGATGGCGGCACCAAAAAAGTAGTATTTTCGGATTCTACCGGCTTCTTCAGAATATACGACTACAACGCAGGTGCTAATTTAAACACCAACATTTACGGAACTTTCAATAAAATTAACTGGGGACAAATCAAGGCTATTCGGCATACCCTAACGCCTTCCATTGGTTTCACTTACAGGCCCGAAATTGATGCAACGGAAAAAGGATGGGTGAAAAACTATATTGATTCCTCGGGTAAAAAAATCAACTACAACGTATTTTCTAGTAATTTGTATGGTGGCACGGGTCAAATAGGTGGTGGAAGTTTAACCTATGGTATTAGCAATAACTTCCAAGCTAAAAAATTAGCAAAAAATGATACTACCGGTAAACAATTTGAAAAAGTTAATTTAATAGATCAATTATCCTTTAATGGCAACTACAATTTCTTTGCTGATTCACTTAATTTTTCTGACATTAACAGTTCATTAAATACTGTCTTATTTAAACAAATACGAATCGGATTAACATCCTCACATTCTTTTTATTCCTTTCATAATGGTAGAGCTATTAACGAGTTTTATTGGAACGAAAAAAATCAACCATTACGATTTCGAAATGCCAGTGCAAGTGTAAGTAGTAGAATTACTCCAGACATGATTAAAGGTGCTAGCAAATCAACGAAAAAAGATGCCAAAGATGCGGATGAAGAAGAATTGGAACAAGTAAATAATAATCCATGGAATTACTTCGATTTTGATATTCCTTGGTCGTTGAATTTTACCTACAATCTCAATTATAACAGCGAGATACGCGGTAATGCGAATAAAACAACCAACAACAGAGTTACCGTTGGCGGCGATATCAATATAACCAATGATTGGAAGATTGCGTATCAAACGGGATGGGATTTTAATCGCAAGGAAATTGCTGGATCCCAGTTTACCGTGGTTAGATCTTTACAT
>JBJOFM010000024.1:0-13425 GCA_046048755.1 Bacteroidota bacterium
CCAACAAAGTTGGTGACTTTAGAATGTTCTTTGAAAATTGGTCAGATTCAATTAAGGAAAATATTAAACATTTAAACGAATCATTAAAAGAGATTGACTTTAAAAACAAACCACAAACCTACATTCAACTAGTTGCACCCAACAAAATCAATGATGATGTGAAGGAGTTTAGAAAACTCTTAGCAGAAGCCGTTCCCAATGTTTACCAAATGGAAAAAAATATTGAAGGAAGGAAACATCATTTCAATAATCACATTCAACCATTCATAGAACGATTAGACAAGGAAGAATGGCGAAAAAAGGTGATGGACGTTCGTTCTTGGTTTAGTTACAAAGCTGAAGAGTTTTTCAGAGAAACAAATCAAAAATTCAAGACTTACGAAGCGATGGGTCAGCTTTCGGGTGGAGAGAAAGCCCAACTAACTTATACGATTTTGGGATCCGCCATCGCTTATCAGTTTGGCTTAACAAGATATAATCAAGGATTAGAATCTAAATCTTTTCGTTTCATTGCCATTGATGAAGCATTCAAAGCACAAGATGAAGACAAAGCCAGATACCTAATTACACTTTGCAAACAACTTCATTTGCAATTGTTAGTCGTTACACCAAGCGACAATATTCACATTGTTGAAAATGATATTTCATTTGTTCACTATGTTGAGCGTAAGGAAGAAAGACATTCTTGGCTTTATGATATGCCGATTGAACAATTCAAAGAAGAAAAAGCAAATTATTTGAATAAATGATTAGTCCAAAGGAATTAAAGGACAAAGCCGAAAGAAAGTACATTTCCTTTCTTCAGTCATTGATTGAACAGAGACCTTTTGAGAAATTAGTTATTCGTGGCGACAAGTCTTTTACCAAATCTTCTCTATCTGAATTTGAAAGAGAAATTCAATTAATCCGCAGCCATTCAAAGGAGAAAAAAGGATTTGGCTATTCTTTAGATTTTCAAGAAGTAAAGACAAAGCATTTAGGAACACAAGATTTGCCTACTTTAATTTACTTTGAAACGGAAAATGATTTTTTGAAATTCCTAGGCAAAGAGAATGAAGTCAATTCTTTCAAATTAAATGTTGAGATAATCCTCAAAGAATTCCCTGCACTGAAAGATTGGATTATTAATAACCCTAAAAAGGTCATTGAAAATTCAACTGAATGGCAAAGCATTTTGCAAGTGTGTCAATACTTTAAACAAAATCCCAAGCCTAATTTGTACATGAGGGAATTACCGATAAACGTTCATACAAAATTTATTGAGAGAAATAAAAGCATAATCAGGGAATTACTAGACATATTAATCTCGGAACACGTAAAAATTGAAGAAAAGGAATTTGAAATCAGGTTTAATTTAAAATATGCTGAATCTCAAATTCGGTTTAAAATTCTAGACAAAATAATGTCTGATAGATTTTTTTCGGGAATAGATGACATTGCAATTCCAGTTAGTCAATTTGAACAGCTTAACTTACCAATCAAAAGAGTTTTAATAGTAGAAAACAAGACAACACTATACACAACATTAACACTTCCAAACATGAATGAAACCATTGCAATATTTGGTAGCGGATTTAGTGTTTTCAATCTTAAAAATGTACGTTGGTTTGACAATCTTAAATTACTTTATTGGGGTGATATTGATGTTCAAGGTTTTGAAATTTTATCACAATTCAGAACTTACTTTCCAAATACAAAAAGTATTTTAATGGATCGTGAATCCTTTGACAAGTTTTTTGAAATGGACAATGGAACGCCAACAAAAATTTCAAAAATTCTGAACTTGACAGAAGAAGAACAAGAACTTTACAACATACTCAAAACAAACAACTGGAGACTAGAACAAGAGAAAATCCCATTAGAATATGTTAAAAAACACTTTAACAATGAATAACCTCATATATTCATCGTTTAATTCCTAGATAATCAGAAAAAACTTTTTACCGAATATCATACTCCAAAGTAACCGTCACGCTGGCGGTTTTTTCTTTAGAACTGGTATTTAACGTGCCGCCCCAAGAATAATCCTCTTCGGAATTTTGACCCGTAATCTGGAAAACACCCATGCTACTTTTGGTTAACTTACCCTTCCCGCCACCGGCTTCTTCCAACACTGTTTCACAACGGTTTCTGGCATCTTTCGCAGCTTCCTTCAACAAATCTATTTTCAACTCCGCCAATTTGGTGAAATAATATGAAGGTGAATTGGAATTGAATTGCACCCCCTGCTCCAACAAATCGGTAACCTCGCGGGAAATATTCTCTACTTTATCCACTTCTTTCGACTTAATCGTTACGTATTGTTTTGCCGTATAACCGATAAATCTTTCTCCTTTAAAATCCCCTTTATCGTTGTAAATACTCTCGGTTTCCTTCTCTATATCCGTGGATGAAAAACTAATTTCGCTTTCCTTTACCCCCTTCGCAATTAAAAATGCCTTGGTCTTGGCCTGATCCTCTTTCAACAACCGATAAGCATCCTTGAAATCGGCACTAAATCGTCGATAAT
Organism: Bacteroidota bacterium; assembly: GCA_046048755.1. Lineage (GTDB taxonomy): Bacteria > Bacteroidota > Bacteroidia > NS11-12g > UBA955 > JAGKXC01. Next base: position 2,510 of record JBJOFM010000024.1, read on the forward strand.
TACCACTCCAAACCACCAAATCCGAAGTGAAATCTTTCTCCCCCTTACCCGTTACCTCAATGGTTTTTTTGTTTTCAAAACTGCGTTTGCTCTCTACCCAAGAGGAGCCCAAAATGGCAGCAGTTGCAACAACACCAATAGCAATAGAAATACTGCCTAAGTGATTTAATACGGAGGATTTAAGTGTGTTCGACATAGCTATACTATAACGAAACTATGCACAACATATTGGAAAAACAATCTCGGAATAATTATTTCCAACGATTTCCGAAAAAATCCAATGCTTTCAACCCTTGATCCCCCCAAAATTGATAATCGTGTGCACCCGAAGAAATACTTAGTTTTAATGGTCCGATGACCTTCCCATTCCCCGTGGCACCTTTTTCCTTGATGGCTTGCTGATACGCAGCAAACAGGCTTTTCGCTTGATTTACGGAAACCACCTTGTCCGATTCGCCATGAGCCACATAGCAAGGGATTTGCAACGAACCAATGCGGTTACTGATATTGTTTGAACCCTTCCATCTACTCGGAAAATCCTCAAACTTACCCATACAATTGATCATTAAATTGTCGTTGGGGGTTAGGGTTGGATCGTAGTCGCCGCTGAGCGATGCAACCCCCTGAAAAGCTTCCGGATGCTCCAATGCCAACAGTATAGCGCCTCTTCCTCCCGTTGATAAGCCCATTACATACGTAGGGATAGGCAGTCGTAAATCTCGATGTAGCAAGGAACCACTTCCAGTTTTAATTGGTGTTTCTGGAATACCCTTGTTGGTAAAATAACCCCGCATCTGCAATGGCTGCAACACAGAATCCCACAACCAACCTCGCGTTGGGTGCAACCGGTAATCTTTACGCATCTCTGGGTATAAACTATCCATGTAGACGCTTTTACCCATTTCAACAAACATCAAATCATAGCCTCGTTTCAGGGCCTCAACACAAACCTGGGTTCTCGTGCACCACTGAGTATCCGAAAAATTCCATCCCGGCAATAACAGCAATAATTTCCTGCCAGATTCCGCGGAATTCTTGGAAATTTCAAAACGAACCTCCACCCACTTGCCCATACACTTTACCCGATAAACCGTATCCGTTAATATCGGCTGGGTTTTAGTAAGGTATTGATTGTGTAATTGTTGAGCAACAGCAATGTCCTCGTTGGTAACAGAGTCTTTAGCAGAACCTATTTTATTGGAGCCAACCCCTTGGCAAGCCATCCATGGCAATATTCCTACCAGAAGCAGCCCAAGTACACGCATAAAAATTATTCGGTATCGTACCCAAATTGTTTGAGCATGGTTTTGTTGTTTCTCCAATCGTCACGCACTTTTACAAACAATTCCAAATACACCTGTTTACCCAAAAAAGTCTCCAATTCTTTTCGGGACTCAATGCCAAGACGCTTAATTCCAGCACCGTTCCTACCAATCACAATGGGCTTCTGGGACGGTCTTTCTAAAATTACCTCGCAATGCAATCGAATGATTTTTTCCTCCTCCTTGAACGATAACGTCACCACCTCCGAAGCATAGGGAATTTCCTCTTCGTATAACTTCAAAATATTATTGCGGATGATTTCGTTCACAAAAAATCGTTCGCTGCGATCGGTCAGTTGATCCTCGGGATAATAGGGTGGGTGCACGGGTAAAAAGTCTACGATATACTTTTCTAACACGTCTAATTGAAACCCCTCTTGCGCCGAAATTGGCAAATAGACTTCGGCCTCAAATGTCTCCTTCAACCAACTTAATTTCTTTACCAGTTCTTCTTGGTTAGAATTGTCGATTTTGTTCAAAGCAACGATTTTTTTAGCCTTAGAGCTTTCAAATTTTTTCTGAATTTCCTCGGAGAAATCCCGACCATGGATGTCAAGCAACAACACCAAAACATCGCTATCCTCCAAACTCTCGTTTACTACTTTCATCATTTTCTCGTGCATACCGTAGCTGGTTTTCCGCAGAATCCCCGGTGTGTCTGAGTAAATAATTTGAAATCCATCTCCATTCTTAACTCCCAATATGCGGTGCCTGGTAGTTTGGGCTTTGGGATTAATTATGGCTAATTTTTCGCCCATTAGGGCATTGTACAACGTGCTTTTTCCGGCATTCGGCATGCCTATGATACTCACAAATCCCGACTTAAATGTATCTTCGCTCACAGCAATTCAAACCTACAATAATTTTGTAGGACTACCAATTTTAATATCAACCGTATTCACCAACGACAAGAATGAAATACCCATTAAAATTCTTTATACAATTAATCGTTTGCTGCCAATTTCTGTTGGAGTTTCCCTCCCAGGGATATGCACAAACCAACCCGTTAGATTCTACCAAAATTGGATACAATCGGGCCAAAATAGGTTTGTACTTCAAACAAACTTGGAATGTCAGCAATCTTTGCGGCAGCCTCAGATATCGTTTGGGCAAGAAAAACACTTCCACATTGCTGCTGCCTAAGATCACTCGAAAAGATAGAAAGGATTTTGCCTTAACCCGGGATCAGAAATTCGCATATACTCCTGTTTTTCGCGATAGTTTCAATACATTTCAATCCAATATTTGGCAACAAGGTCAACCTTGGGGAAACTTCCATCCCCAAAATTTAAATCAATATTATGGGGATGCTTCGGTGCAGGTAAAAGACGGTATTTTACATTTGTACAACATCCACCAACCACAGACTTTTGAATTGCCTAACCAATCCCTAAACTTTTTAAAAGATCAGCATAACAATTACCTGTTGGTAAAAAGTAACGAGCGGCCTACTTTCGATACGATTAGAAATCCAGAAACACTTATCCCTAAAGAAACCCAAAAAATTTATGGCGATATCCCCATGAATGTTGGTCTCACCAATACCTTTCACAGTTTTTCAACCACTTACGGATTTTTTGCGATTCGATCCAAAAACCCAACTGGACCGGCCACCTGGCCTGCATTTTGGCTAACTGGCAAACAAAATTGGCCTCCCGAAATCGATATTTTTGAAATGTATGGTGGTAAAAATGGTAAGAAAATTCATACTCAAACGGCCACACTGCATTTCGGTAAAATTGAAACACATACCAAAGAACATTTGGTACGAAAATTCCGATTAAAAGCTAACACCGACCAAGAATTTCATATTTATTCCTGCAAATGGACCCCAAAACGCGTAGTATTCTACACCGATGGAATTAAGGTAAGATCCATTCGTTTCAATCGTTGGATGAAACAATATTTTCAGGAACCCATGTACGTTGTACTCAACAACCAAATTCAATCTCGGTACTTAGCCCAATTACAAAGTTTAGGATACCCTACATCGGATTTTCAGGTAGATTGGATTCAAGTATATTCACCCCGCATTATCTTCGCACTATGAAAGGCATTGTCCTCGCAGGAGGTTCAGGAACCCGATTGCACCCGTTAACCCTCGCCATGAGCAAGCAGTTAATGCCGGTGTACGATAAACCCATGATTTATTATCCATTGTCTGTGTTGATGATGGCGGGCATTAACGAAATACTCATAATAAGCACACCGCACGATTTACCTCATTTCCAGCGATTACTGGGCACTGGGGAGCAAATTGGATGTAGATTTGAATACTGCGTACAACCTTCACCCGATGGTTTAGCACAAGCGTTTATTTTGGGTGCCGATTTTATCGGAAATGATTCCGTTGCTCTGGTTTTGGGTGATAATATCTTCTTTGGTTCTAGATTTCAAGAAACTTTAAAGAGCAGTGTAGATCCTACGGGGGGTATTGTGTTTGCTTACCATGTGAGTGATCCCGAGCGTTATGGCGTGGTGGAATTTAGCTCTGATTTGCAAGCATTATCTATCGAAGAAAAGCCCGTTTCTCCAAAATCAAATTACGCTGTACCGGGTTTGTATTTCTACGATAATAACGTAGTTGAAATCTCCAAAAATCTAAAGCCTTCTCCACGCGGAGAATTAGAAATTACCGATGTAAACAAAACCTATTTGGCAGAAAATAAACTTCAAGTTCGAATTCTTGAGCGCGGAACGGCATGGCTGGATACAGGAACATTTGCCTCATTAATGCAGGCCGGTCAGTTTGTCCAAGTAATTGAAGAAAGACAAGGTTTGAAAATAGGTTGTATCGAAGAGGTAGCCTGGAGACAAGGATTTATTAACAGCGAACAATTGTTAAAAGTGGCCCAACCCCTTAAAAAGAGCGGTTACGGAAGCTACTTAGAGAAAATTGTAAACCTGTAACGTTTAGTTACTGAGTAAAAAGAACTCTCCGTTACCACCGTTGGGAATTTGAGATTTCTTAATCACTCTTGAAAAGGACAAAATTTAAATCCTTTCGCCCAAAAACAACATTGCAGTTATTAAATTGCCTTGATCAGGTAGTATTGCTTTTTGCCTTTTTGAGCAATCAGGTATTTTCCATGCAATAGCTTATCAGCAGAAACCACCAAATTAGGATCTGCTTCCTTAGTTTTATTAAATGCAAAACCGTTGGATTGAATCATTTTTCTCGCTTCGCCCTTACTTGAAAAAATAGTGGTATTTACTGCCAATAAATCCAAAACGGGAATTCCATTGTCTAATTCGGATTTAGCTACTTCAAACATCTCCATTCCTTCCAAGGAAGCCTCCAAGGTTGTTAAATCCAAACCCATCAAATCATCGGCTGAACCATTCCCAAAAAAGATCTGCGTAGCTTTTATAGCCATGTCTAAATCATGCTGAGAGTGGACCCGAATGGTCATTTCCTCGGCTAAGGCCTTTTGAACAATCCTTAAATGTTCATTACCAACAGAATCCTGAATGATTTGTTCAATTTCGACTCTGGACTTTAATGAATAAATTTTTATGAATTTAATTGCATCTTCATCCGCTACATTCAACCAAAACTGGTAGAATTTGTAGGGCGTTGTTTTCTTGGGATCTAGCCAAACATTCCCTCCCTCGCTTTTTCCAAATTTAGTACCGTCCGACTTGGTAACCAGTGGTGCTGTTAAAGCATATGCTTCACCACTTTCCATCCGTCGAATTAATTCTGTACCCGTTGTGATATTACCCCACTGATCGCTACCACCCATTTGCAGTTTACAACCTAATTCACGGTATAAATGCAAAAAATCATACCCTTGAACTAATTGATAAGAAAACTCAGTAAAGGAAATCCCCCCACTTTCCAAACGGTTCCTAACACTGTCCTTTCCCATCATATAACTAACCGTGATATGCTTGCCTACATCTCGAATAAAGCCTAAGAAACTCCAATTTTTAAACCAATCGTAGTTGTTCACCAATTGAGCACCATTATCAAAATCTCCAAAATCGATAAACTTCTCTAACTGCTTTTTTTGGCAATCGATGTTGTATTGTATGGTAGCCTCATCCAATAATTTTCGCTCGTCCGATTTTCCACTGGGATCGCCCACCATTCCGGTAGCACCACCCACTAAAGCAACCGGTCTGTGACCTGCCCGTTGGAACAACATTAACTGGGTAATAGGAACCAAATTACCAATATGGAGTGAATCCGCTGTTGGATCAAAACCCACATAACCAGTAACTCGCTCCTTATTTAATAACTCCTCGGTGCCAGGCATGATATCGTGCATCAATCCGCGCCAGCGCAACTCTTCAACAAAATCAAAATTGGGTTTAAACGACATATTTTTATTCTTTTTCCCTGTTACCGATTATGCTTGAAATTTTCTCCTTCAACTCATCAGCCTGTTCTTCGTCCAACCCACTAAGTTGGAATGAAACTACCTGCGCAGTTTCTTTAAGCATAAAATTAATTTCAAATTCCAAATAATCAATTCGTTGTAAATAAGACCAAGGTATGTAATTGTATCGTGAAAAGAAGTGTTGTCTCCAACCTATTCCGGTTTCATCTACTTCAACAAAATAATCGCCTGCTCTCTTTTTATAAATCCAAAGTATGGTTGGAATTACCACCGCTAACCATACGAATCCTCCACTATAACCAAACAAATGATTGTGCGCACCCCAACCGAAGAGTGCTGCAATAGACATTACAATTAATGCCGGGGTTTCGGCACGACGTTTAGGGATTTCAAACCGAAGTTTGTCCATGTTAGATTTTTACGAATCGTTTTACCGAAGTTCCATTGGAACAGAAATAGATACCTGGAGTTAATAAACGGGTATCGATTACCAAATGAGTATCGTCTTGATTTTCAATAATTACATCCACTCTTCTACCCGTTGCATCCATTACAGTGGTATTTTTTACAGAATTATTATCAATCATATTAACAAACAACTTATCATTTACTGGATTTGGCATGATATCAAAAGTCGCTGTCGCACTAGTAAAATCTACTGAATTCATACCATTCACTTTCATGGTAAAATTCCTAATGGTATCCACGCGATTGTAGGGCAAAGCACCACCAATTTTTGCAAAAATGGTAATTACCATCTTTAAAGGATAAGTTCCCGCTTTTGTAGGAGTTCCTGAAAAATTTACACAACTTGGCTGAGAAGGAAAAAATACGCAACTGTTATTCAAGCACTGGTGGGTGATACCTGGAGGCAGTCCGATAACTGCTTTCAACACCGTAGAATCGATGATTACTGCCTGTCCAAACACTGTGGTATCTTTGATAGACAATATCGTTGTGGTTGCTGAATATGGTTTGTCTTGATCTGCATCCGGAAAAGTAGCTGGATAAAACCCTGGAACTGTAATGTTTTTATCGGGGGTGCACTGAGCGTTGGCTTTGTTTACGATAACCATCGCCAATAGCATACAGAAAATAAATAAAGGTATCTTTTTCATAGTGCGAAGATAATTGTTCGGGAGAGAAATATAGTCGAAAATGTAATCACGGAAACTACTTAGAATTGAAAACATTTTTTAATACATGACTTGAGCCAAAAACCAAAAAATGTACGAAACCAAACCAAACTATCATCCCACCAATTCCTTGCAATCGAAAGCCTTGCCAATTTAATCGAACCATTGCAGGAAACGCCTCTAAAAACAACAGGTTACCCATCAACAATCCGCCCAAAATAAAAATCACCTTATGAGCAATTGTGAGCCTAATTTGTCCGTCTACCCATTCTTTTACAATTAGGGCAACGATAGGCAGTTGAAGCATCAACGAATAATCGCGTTGGTGAGGAAAGGCTATCGGAACCACTCCAAGAAATAATGCCATTTGCCAAAACGACTTGTTATCATAGTTTCCTTTTTCAATGATTTTTAAACCCATCCAAGACAAAAACAACACCAATAATCGAAAAGCTTGAGTAGACCAAAACACTTCGCTATGACTCCAATGAAAACTGTGAATTGTTGACTCTCCGGGTATATGCAGAGATGTCATATACTTTGTAACCAATGCACCAAAATCTACAAATCCGCCTTCACCTACTTCTACAATATGACTTCCTGAAAATGGATTGATATTTTTAAACCATCCCTGTACCAACTCTACATGATAATCAAATGGCAAATAACCAAAGGGTACGACAGCTAACAATGTAGTTAGGAAAATAACTGTAAAAAAAGCACGCCACTGCTTTTGTAAAAAATACTGCCCCAAAATGAAAATCGGAAGTACTTTAATATTAATCCCTAAGGACATGGGCAATAAATTCTTTACGCTCGGTGTGTCCGGATTTCTAAAAGCACGCAAAACACCCCAAACAACCAAGATGGTCATCTGTCCATAGAGTAAGTTGAGAAAACACCATCGCCAAGTTATAAAAGCCAAAACACCCCAGAACCAAACTTTCTTCTTGGTCGATGCAAAACTAAATTTCTCGTTTATTAGCTGGGAGATATCCCAAATCAACCAAACCATGAAAAAACCCCAAATCAATTTCAGTACAATAAGTGAAAAAGGAATCTGCTCAGGTAAGAAGGGAGTATTTGGCAAGAAAGTAAATGGCAGCAAAGCAGTAGCAAACAAAGGACTGTAGTAGTATTTCAGCACCCACCCTTGAGAATCATATCCTGGATCATACAAATTTTGAAGTGAAGCCAATCGCTCAGCCGCAGAAAAGAACAAATTCAAATCGTTGGACGTACTAACCGCTCGCAGAAACGGCCAAAGTAATAGAAGCGCAAACAGGCCTCCAATTATTTTTAGTTTTTTTCTGGGATTTTCTTCGGATGACATGGTTGCGCGAAAATAGGAATCAATTTGTTTACTTTGATTTTCTTCTGTGAAACAAACCAACTAATTTCGCGCCACGCTGGCCCTGTAGTTTAATGGATAAAACGAGCGTTTCCTAAACGCTTGATATGGGTTCGATTCCCGTCGGGGCTACTTCTTTAAAAATCTCGTCCAAGATTTTTGCCAATTCTCTATCCTTATCGGTAACCCTATTACCCGCATCGTGCGTCGTTAACTTCACACAAACTCTGTTGTAAACGTTACTCCATTCAGGATGATGATCGATTTCTGAAATCCTAATTGCTGCCTGTTGCATAAACAACATCGCCATTTCAAACGAACTAAAAAGATATTCTTTCTCTAAAGAAATCGCTGTTTCCTTCCAACCAGAAACTTGCATATTTATTTATACAAAATTAGCAACCTTCGTTGGAATCAAGTTCTGACTGAAAATTTCCGGTTTCGGACTGACAAACAGGTACCGGCATTCCTTTAATTTTTGATGCTTTGGTGGAATAAAATATAACGGAACTTCCTTTACCCGTGTACTTGTATGCATTATCAATCAACAAATCTGGATAAGAATCCCCATCCAAATCACCTACAAATAAAATCTCCACCGCACCATCGTCAAAAAAGGGAATGTAACTCAACATCGTCTTTTTCAAATCTTTACCCTGCTTATCGGTACTTTTTAATATTAAGCGATACTTCGAAATATACTCCAATCCCGATTGTTCTTTAGTGCGAGTATGTAAGCAATTGATTTTATATTTACGATCCGATGAGGTGAATTCCAACGAGCTGGAATCCGTTAGAAAAACTGGCTGTTTAATCAAATTTTTTACGGTTGATTGGGGCTTGTTAATAACATTTTCACTCAGGGCAAACAAACATTTAGCGCCCATATTAATAGCCATCGGCCAATAATATCCAACATGTCCAAATTCATCCTGCGAATTCAACATATCCAACGGTTCGTTTATGGATTGAATGGAATAATTCATGGTTGAACTGTCCAACATCAACCCATAAAATTTCTGCTTTAAATAACGTTCGGCTTGCGATTGATCGTAGTACCCCCCTGGGATTACCATGGTTGCATCGGCCTGAAAATTAAAAGGAAAACTCCGTTCGGCATCGGCAACAGGAAATTCCTCCACGGCATCGGGCATTAGCAAACTATCTTGTACCGATTCTGCAGTATTTTCGGATGAATTACAACCAACCGCCGCTAAAACCAAGCAGCTAGAAATCACATAATTGACGTATGACATTCTCATAGTTGCGTGCAATATACAGCCATTATTCATTGTCTAAAATAACTCAACTGTAATTTTCGTTTACCTTTGATAGGCAAATCGTATACACGACCATGAAAAAATTAATTTTACTCCTAGCTGCATCCATTTATGCAGTATCCTCTTTTGCTCAAGCCCCTGAAATTCCCTTTATCGAAATACAAGCCAAAGCGGAAAAGGAAATCACTCCCAACGAAATTTATGTGATGATTACTCTGTTGGAGGTTCAAGACGGTAGAAAAACATTAAAAATTTCGGAACAGGAAATCAAGCTGAAGAAAATTGTAAAAGACCTGGGAATTCCTACCGAAAACCTAACCTTATTCAATGCTCAAGCCAACCTGCAAAACATCAATACTTGGGGTAAAAAGGATGTAGTTGATAAGAAAGTTTACAGTTTAAAGGTAGCAAATGCCGATGTATTAGGGAAATTATACCAAGAATTAAATAAAATTTATATTAACCAAGCTTCCATTTATAAAACCGCTTATAGTAATCAAGACAGCATATATCAAGAGTTGCGTATTGAGGCCATGAAAAAAGCGAAAAAACAAGCTCAAGTTATGACTCAAGCCATCGGTGAATCGCTTGGCAAACCCTTAATTATCCGCGAAGAAGGTCAGCCCTATCCCATGCCAATGTACCGCGGATTTGTAGGAATTCAAGACAAGTTTGAAGAAGCTGATGCAAACGGAATAGTGGACCCGTATACCATTGAATTCAAACCCATTAAGTTTGAAATATCGGTGTACGTAAAATTCTCCTTGAAGTAATTACAATCGAGAAAATAAGTTAAGATAGAACGAAGTGGCTTCGTAGAACGACTGTCGGGATACATGTTCATTCTTGCCATGAATACCCGATAAATTGTTATTATTGAAACGGTACGGTACGAAACGATAAATTCGATTACACACCCCAGTATAGTTTTTACAATCTGTACCCGTAATAACCAATCCAGGCATAGGTACGGCATCGGGTATTACGTCTTTCAAGGTTGTAGTAATTTCATTATAACCCAAACCGGAATTGGGAGAAATAGGGGAGGCTTCGTAATTGTCGCCGATTTTGGTAATAGATAAATTCTTATTTCCTATAACCCGCGACACTTGGTCAATAATATCTTGAATATTTTCACCAGGAAGTATTCGGAAATTAACAATTGCTTCCGCAAATGGGGGTACAACGTTTTCTTTTTCTCCGGCCCGTACGATAGTTGTAACGTGCGTTGTACGAATGGTAGCGGCGGTTTTTTCACCTCCTTCCAAAACCATTTTTAATAATGGCTTGGTAATCCATAAGTTAGAAAACAAGAATTTATATCCGAAATTCATGTAGGGAGCAGCATTTTCGAACAACCCACTAACCGGTCCATCCAACCGGGAAGCAAATTGAAAGTTATCCAATCGATTTAATGCTTCGGCCAATTCTGAAACAGTGTTTTGTTGCTTAGGCCATGCGCTATGTCCACCGGCCACAGA
>JBJOFM010000025.1:0-10517 GCA_046048755.1 Bacteroidota bacterium
TTTGCGGCCATCCTATGAGCACATTAAACGAGGTAATTGACCAATTGAAAGACCAGTTGGAGAAGAATCTTCAGCACACGGCGAGTGAATTTAACCGTATTCGTGCCGGAAAGGCCAATCCGATCATGCTTGAGAGTGTGATGGTTGAATATTATGGTGCTTTAACTCCTTTGGCTCAGGTGGCAAACGTTGCCACTCCGGATGCTAGAACGTTGAGCATTCAGCCTTGGGATAAGAGTTTGATCAGACCGATTGAAACTGCAATTATCAACAGTAATTTGGGTTTTGCTCCACAGAACGACGGGGAGTTTATTCGAATTTCAATTCCACCATTAACCGAGGAGCGACGCAAAGAGTTGGTGAAGAAGAGCAAAGGAGAATCGGAAAATTCCAAGATTGGTATTCGGAATTTGCGCAAGGATGCAAACGAGCGTATCAAGAAATTGCAAAAAGATGGTTTAAGCGAGGACGATGCGAAGATAGGAGAAGAGCGTGTTCAGAAGATGGTGGATGGGTACATTGCCAAGACCGAGGCGTTGTTGGCAGAGAAGGAAAAGGAAATCATGACGGTATAATCGTCAGTTTGGATTTTAGTTCTTCTGCATTAATTAGTAATTCTTCTAGGTTATTGGCCAAAATGGTGGCGTGACCTAATTTTCTATTGGGTTTACTTTCTGTTTTGTTGTACATGTGAACGAATACATCTGACCTTTGGTTTAGATATTCATGGTGTTCCAGTTTGTAGGTTCCCGAAAAGTCTGTTGGGCCAACGATGTTTAGCATGGCTGCGGGTTGTTTAAGTGCAGGATTACCCAAGGGTTTATTGGTAAGAATGCGTAGGAATTGTTCAAATTGGGAGCAGTGGCAGCCTTCGATGGTATGGTGTCCGGAGTTGTGGGGTCTTGGAGCGATTTCGTTTACGAGTATGTCTATGTTAGCTGCTGTTAGACTAGAAAAGTCGGGAGTTGTATCCGTTGTTGGATTTTGAGGGACGATAAAGAGTTCAACGGCAAATAGACCTGGGGAATTTAGGCTTTCTACTGCGTGGAGGGCAACCTGTTTTGCTTTTTCTTCGATGGATGGGTGGATGCGAGCTGGGGAAAAAAGGAATTCAACGAGGTTGGAAACGGGGTGAAAATACATCTCGATGGCGGGATATACAGCAGTTTCTTTGTGTTGATTTTGGTTGGGCTGACCCACTGCCACGATAATTGAAATTTCAAGGGCAGGTGATATTTTTGCTTCTAGTAAAACGCTGCCGTGGAAGGGGGAATTTTGTAGAAGTTGGGATTTGGAGAGGATAGCAACGCCTTTTCCATCGTACCCTCCGGTGCAAGTTTTTACAACTATTTCCTCGCCGGGGAATTGTACCAGCAGGGTTGGAGTAATTTCTGTATGATTAACAATGGTGTAGGGTGCGGTGGGTATGTTGTTTTGGGTATAATGTTGTTTTTGTATCCCTTTGTTTTGGATGGTTGTAAGAACGGATGGGCTTGGGATAATGGTTTTACCTTGGGCTTGAAGTTGAAGCAGTGTATCTACGTTGATGTGTTCTATTTCCCAGGTGAGTACATCGGCGGAGGCGGCCAGCTCTCGGATGCTTGAATCCGAGGTGAGGCTTCCAGCGATAAATTGGTTTGCAAAGGGTTTGGCAGGACAATCTGGGGATGATTCCAAAACTGTGAAATGTGCGGGAACTTCGGGGCTGGAAGCCTCAATGGTCATCATACCCAGCTGGCCCCCACCAATAATACCTACCTTTACCATGCTGCAAAGATAGGGAAGCAAATTTGCAGAGTTTGCAACGTATAATTGTAGAGTTGCATTTTTTACACTACTTTCGATAGTACATTTGCATTTTTATTTATGGCAGACCCCCTCCCTGCGAATTTATTTATATCTCTTTTAACGGCCACGGAACCCGTTTCGCCGTTGATATCGGACTGGATTATTGTTGTAGTTTGCTTAGTATTGGTTGCGTTTTTTGCAGGTATGGAGATTGCTTTTATTTCGGCCAGTAGATTACGAATTCAATTACGCAGTAAGGAAGGACAAGGGGGAGGTAAGTGGTTAGGACGATATATAAAGAAACCGAACGAGTTTATTTCAACGGTTTTGGTGGGCACCAATTTGGCCATGGTTATCTATGGTTTGTATATGGGAGGAATTTTGGAAGAGGCCCTGGATGCGTTGCCGTATCCCTGGTTGAATTCTGGGATTGTTCGTTATGTAATTGTCACGTTTGTTAGTACATTGATTATATTGGTATTAGCAGAATACATTCCCAAGACATTGTTTAGGATGTATGCCGATAACTTATTGTTTGGTTTAGCCGGTGTGTTTCGGGCAGCGCAAATTATAATGTGGCCCATGATTGTGCTTACGAAGGAAATATCTTCCTTCCTTTTGCGGTGGTTTACAAAGGCCGAAATTAACGAAGCAACTCCCGTTTTCTCTAAAGTAGATTTGGATAATTATTTGGCGAGTTTGGAAAATTCCCATAACTCTGAAAATTTGGAAATTGATACTGAAGTATTCCGAAACGCATTAGACTTTAGTGATGTACGAGTAAAAGATTTTATGGTTCCTCGCCCTGAAATACAAGCGGTAGTAGTTACTGAATCGTTGGAAATATTACGGGCAAAATTCATCGAAACAGCACATTCCAAATTGCTGGTTTATCGGGATACCGTGGATCATGTTATTGGATTTGTACATCACAGCGACTTGTTTCATTCGCCAAAGAACATTCAGCAAATTCTTCGACCAGTTTTATTTGTAAATGAGGCGTTGCAGGCGCATGATATGTTGCGAAATTTTATTCAAGAGCGAAGAAGTTTGGCGGTAGTTGTGGATGAATTTGGCGGAACGGCCGGTATGGTTACTATTGAGGATGTATTGGAGCAAATTGTGGGTGAAATTGAGGATGAGTTTGACGTAGAAGATCAGACAGAGCAGGTGTTGGGAGATAAACATTATCGCTTTTCGGCGCGATTGGAAGTGGATTATTTGAATGAAAAGTATCCGGATTTAAACATCCCAGAGGGCGAATACTCTACGTTAGGCGGGTATATATTGCATGCGGCAGAAAGAATACCCTTTGAAGGTGAAAGTTTGGTATTCGAGAGTTTTCATATGGTGGTTAAGAAAACTTCGGGTGCGAGAATTGAAGAAGTAGAGCTGCGGGTAATTGCCGAATTGGAGTAATTTTTTGCATTTTTTCCAAATTTCGACGGAGTTCAACGATTCTCAGCGTTTGATCCGTTTTATTTATGTAATATTGATTTTTCTACCTCGTTATGAAGCATTTAAGATTTTATAATCAGATTTTTTCCTTGGGTTTGATGGTTGCTGTATTTTGTCAATTAAACACCGCAAAGGCCGTATTTACGAGCAATGCCGAGTGGGATGGTAAATTATTGGATAATGCGAAATTTTTGGAAAATACTAAATCTACCGGTGTTAAGCCCAAAGATTCTATGCCTTTAAAAGAGGTGAAATTGATGAATGATTATTATCGTTGGGAGTTAACTACCAATGCCACTTTAGCCTTGTCTCGGTTTGCTGGGAATACTACGCGGAGTTTGGACGATGATCCGTATATGCTCATGATCAGAAAATTTGACCGACTGTATAATGATTCTGGCTATTTAGTTGGAAGCGTTGGTGATTCGCAAGGGGTAGAAAAACCATTGAGGAGGCACAATTGGCGAATGGGTTACAACGGGTATGTTGGGACTTCCATTGATGCGTTAACAGGAGCAACGCGCGAGACGGAGGATAGCAGACATTCTGTAATAATTGGTCGAGAATGGCGAAAAGTGTTGGATAGAGATTTTTACATTTTTGGCGGTATAGATGTACGTGTATTTTATATTTTAAATCAATCAACTACAACTTCGAACAACGATTTAGGCCAGGTTAATACTACGGTATCACACCGTTCTGAGATGGGTGGAGGTTTTGATGTATTTGGTGGTTTAGGGTACCGAATAAATAAAAGACTGTCTGTCTACACTGAGAGTATTTTGATGTTTCAAGGGAGTCAGATTGATCGTTATTTTGAATATAATTCTGCCAGAACCGTGTTGGAATCTACGCAGAAATTGGGCTTTAGGCCCATGGTGCCCGTTTCATTGTTTGTAACCTATAGTTTTTAATGAAGATGAAAAAGGGCATACTAATAGTTGTTTTTGGATTGGTTGTTTTTGGGGGTGTAGAGAAAGTACATGCACAGTCTGCTAGTGAAATTTTGGGCAAGGACACGGCCAAGGTAAAATCTTCAACGATGGATGAATACGAACAGATTTTGCAGAAGAAACGAGAAACTTCTGCTAACACAACAGAACAATCTTCTATAAAGAAAGATACGATACGCAAGGTTGTTGTGGTAAAAAGTAATAACCCACAGATCGTACCTGCGGGATCGGTGGTTATTAAAAAGCCGGTGTTAATCAAAGAAAATTATGTAGGATTTAATACCGCACCGATGTTAAATCAATTTGTTCCTTTTAATGCGTTGGATCCTTCCAAGCAGTTGGTGAGTGTAAATTTTAGACGATACACCAATAATAAAGGATACCGTTTGGGTTTGGGTTCTAATTTGGTGGTGGATGGAGATATTCAGAGTTTTGCGTTCAAATACGATGTAGATAAACGAAGACAGATATCCCAGAAGATGTTGTATAATCTAGGTTATGGTTTTGGTTTTGAGTATTTTGAAGACTTGACCGATGGCAACGGATTTTTCTTTGGTATTAATGGTTTTGCGGATGCCATATTTGCAATGCATTGGGGTATCGAGTACCAAATAAACCCAATGATTTCCTTGTCTACAGAGGCTTCCTGGCAGTTGCGATTGGGTACAACTGGAGGAATGCGGATCGTTCCACCGTTAGCCATAATTGCCAACATCAAAGTAGATAAGTTAATGAAGTAGGGGCAATTAGTAGTTATCCAATTTTCGCTACTATTGGTTCTTATTTTCAGTATTTTATTGTTTTCTTATCGGAAGTTTTAGCCCCAATAATACCATATCCATTTGGGACATTCGTAAATAGTGGATTGGGCAGCTGGGTTACGGATTGTTTCTGCCATAAGTGGGCAGCTTCAGTATTTAGGTAATTGTATAACGGCTGAGAAAGGTTTTCCAATCGAATTTCTACGCTGATTGTTTTTTCTATAGCAGTGGAAGGCCATGGTTTTAAATTATGGAATTGGAATTTTGCATTAACACCGTTGAAAATCTCATCCGAAAATAGGATGGATTTATCGGTATAGTTATTATATGAATTTCGGATAAACGGCAACTCGTTACCATCTATACGAATCGTTTCATTGAGGATTTGGCTGTCGTTAGGAAGGGAAGAGCCTTGGGAATATGTATAACGGATAAATTGTCGTTTGGCAATTAACTGATACCAGTTTTTATCAATTGCAGAGTCACGGAAACGTATGGTGAATACTTGGGTTTTACCAATTCCGGGTATGATAGCCGTGGAGGTGTCTAGGGATTGGATAGTTACGGCCGAAGGTATTTTATCGGCTACCGTGAATGTATCAAGTATTCCTTGATACGTAAACAAAAAGGAATCTCTTGGTTTAAGGGTGCAATTCCACTGAAAGGTTCCCGATTCAAAAAAGTTAAAATACTCTGTGTTGGAAATTTTGGGATTTTGAACTTGAATGGCGATATGGGTTTCTAAAAAATGTGGCTGAGTAATGCCTGTGGCTCTAGTGCAATAGGCGAATACTGACTCGTTGGGCTCAAGGACAACTTTCACCACTTGTCCTTCGGGAGCTTGGTTTTGAATGGGCACTACATAATTGTTTTCACAACTGGAAAATAATAAGCAAAGGCAACCGATTATATGAAGGTAGCAGTTTTTCAAAATTTAAGGTTGTAACTAACTTGGGGTAGCAAAGGGAGTAAACTTGTTTGAATAAAGGCTCTGTTGCCATTGTTATCGTATCCTACATTAATAAAAAATGGATTTTTTCGATTATACAAGTTGTAAACCCCGGCACTTAGTGAATGTGTAAATCTATGTTTTTTCCATGTCCATTGCGCATTGATATCCAATCGATGGTTGGCTAAACTTCGGGCGTTATTTCGGTCGCCATAAATTAGAATTTCTTGTAATGGGTTATCGGGGGTGGGTGAAAGGTAGGCGCCGATAGGAAGTGTATAGGCAAATCCACTGTTATACACCCAATTGGCGGATAGGCGAAATGAGTTACGCACTTCGTATATACCCACGATGTATAAATTATGTCGTCTATCGTATCGAGCGGGGAAGGCGTTACCGTTATTGAGTTCTAGAAATGTTCGGGTGTTATTCATGAAGGTATAGCTGGCCCAACCTGTAAATTTCCCGGCTGTTTTTTCCAATAAAAATTCGGCACCGTAGGTATTTCCGGCACCTTGCGTAACGGTTTCTTCCCAATTCAATATGGACGATAGGTAAATGGAGTTGTCTTTGTATTCTAATAAATCTTGAAATTTTTTTGAAAATACTTCCGAACTAAATTGCCATTGGGCTTGGGTATGCGTGTATCCTAGCGCGAATTGTTGAGCCGATGAGGGTTTAAATTTTGTTGAGGAAGGCACCCAAATATCGGAAGGTAGACCGATGGCGATATTGTTGAGTAGGTGGAAAAATTGGATGTTTTGGGATGCGGATAGTTTCAACCAGTGTTTTGCATTGAAACGGTAGCGCAAGCTTGCACGCGGTTCAGGCAGTAAATAAAACTGTTTGTCTCCCATGAAAAAGTAACTTCCGCGAATTCCTAAATCAACAAATAGATTTTTGGAGGGGGAATATAGGGCGTGAAGAAATCCGGTGATTTCGGGTACTACCACTTGTTTTTCGCGGTAAATAATATTTCGATTAATACTATCGATTTTGGTAATAATTTGCCTATTTCCGGGATCAAATTGATGTAGAATTGCTTCAGAACCTACTTTCATGGTTAAAGCAGGTGAAATCCGTTTTTCAATTTTTAGTTTGGCAGCTAGGTCTTGTATATTATTGCTGGTTTTGTATGCCGAATAATTATAAATATTTGGAATGGAATCCGATTTAAACCGAGCCGAATAGGTGTAATCGTTAAAAATAGTGTAGCCGTAAGTTGTGGTATATGCGTTAAGTGTAATCCGATTTCTTGGATTTGGCGATAATTCCCATTTTAATGCCATAACATTGTTTCCCCAATAATTACTTTGTTCGTTTCGCTGGGAGATGTAGGCATCTTTTTTTTCGGTTCCATTGCTATTGATGAATGAAGCACGATCTAAATTCTCGAATGCTGAAAAAGTTAATACGCTTTTGGGTGAGAAACGATGAATTAACTTGATGTTGATATCGTGAAAGGTGTAGTTATTAACGCTGTTGGAATCGTTTTTTAGTGCGTTGGCAATGGGTTGCGCCATAAAATCGAGCAAGGATGTTCTCGCAGCAAATACAAAGGTGGTTTTATTTTTGATGAGTGGGCCTTGCAATTGAATTTTAGCCGACATCACACCCAGGCTTACACTGCCAGACAATCGATGGGGGTTTCCGTCTAAACTCTGAACATTTACGGCACTTGACAATCGGCCGCCGTATTCTGTGGGCAGGGTGCCTCGGAAAAGTTGGGCACTTTTTACAACATCGGAATTAAAGGTTCCAAACAATCCATAGAGATGGTATGGGTTATAAATGGGTACATCGTCCAGTAAAATTAAATTTTGGTCTGGAGATCCCCCACGCACATACATTCCAAGCATACCTTCGGATCCACCTACAACTCCGGGATTCATGCTCAGGGCTCTTAAAACATCGGACTCACCTAGAAGGGCAGGCATCTTTGCCAGTTTATTGCTACTGATATTAAATTGATCGCTAAAGCCTTTGGATACTGCGGTTAGTGGGATGCCTTGGCTGGTATTTTGGTTAATCTCAATGATTGGAAGGGGTTGAGATTTAAATTTTAAAGGAATTTCCAACACATAGTCACGCGCTTCAATGAGTGTATCTGTGTAGGTGTCAAACCCATCGTAATAAACAGACAAAATGAGTGTGTCATCTTCGAAAGGTAGTCTAAATACTCCAAAATCATCGGACAAACAAAATCTACCGTTCTTTAAGTTACTTACATAGGCTTTTACCAGTCGTTCCTGGCTTTCTTCATCGATCACGCGACCGGAAACCGTGAATTTCTTAATGTAGTTTGGAGGCATCAATTCCTTGAGAATCACGGACCCGTTGTACCATTCATAATCGATACCGTATTGGTTTAAAAAATCGGTAAGGGCGATGGAGGCGCGAATATTTTGATAGTTAAATTTAAAGGACTTATTGCTAGGAATGATGGCTGAATTGTACTGGAAAGTGGTGCCGGTTGCCTGTTCAAACTGTTGTAGGGCCTGTTCAAAGTTGTGTCCCGCATAGCTGATTTTCACGGAACGATTCAATGGATTTTGGGCCATTAGGTTAGCGGCAACAAAGCATATTGATATATGGAGACACCGCAAGGTGGATTTCGCTGATAGCAATTTGAAAATCCACGGCAATATACCGGCCGAAGAGGGTCGGATAAACATGGATTTCATCAAGCTACTTACAGGCAAGGTTGTAAAGAGGAAAGTTATTTGGTGCCAGTGTTGCTATCGGCGTAACTAAACACTTTTTTTAGAAGATCTGTATTTCTATTGGTTAATGATGATCGTAAGTTGTTTTCTCTTTCGGTTATTTCTGTGAATAAAGCGGCGGTTGCAAGGTCGGTGACATAACCGTCGAGATCGGGATTAATATCCGATGACAGTCCTAGTAGCAATTTATTTTTGTTGATGGTTGAAATGATGGGTTTCCA
This sequence comes from Bacteroidota bacterium, assembly GCA_046048755.1. Taxonomy (GTDB): domain Bacteria; phylum Bacteroidota; class Bacteroidia; order NS11-12g; family UBA955; genus JAGKXC01. Next base: position 8,854 of record JBJOFM010000025.1, read on the forward strand.
GTAATTGGTGATGGAAACGGCATCGAGGGCCTGTTTTACTTCGGGTTTGAAAGCGGCGGTTAATTGGGATTTGGTAGTATTGGACAGGTAGTTGGTGGCTGCACCATTTCCACCGGTAAGGATTTTCATAGCATCGTTGAACGACATGGAGGTAATGGCGTTTACGAAGATGGGAGAGGCTTTAACCATGGCATTTTCCGCACCGCGATTCATGGCTTCAATGGCTTTATCTAGTTCTTTTCCGATAGCGGCATTCAGCAGGGCATTCCCTCTAATTTTCTGTTCTACGTTTTTTACTTCGGGTGGTAGGGGGATCATTCGCATTGGATTTTGGTAGAAAGCGCCTGCGGTATTTAGTGCAGAAACGCCTGCGCTTACTCCTTGTTTCAGGGCTTCTTTCAATCCATTGGCTGCCTCATCTTGGGTAAGGGCTGGGATTGCGGGTTTTACGGTTGCCATTTGCGATGCTTGTTTGGCAGCATTTTCAAGTTGAGCGACATTCAAGTTTCCGCAGGAGTTTAAAAAAATTGCGGAAATTATAACCGCGTTGAGGGTAATATATTTATTTGACACTCGCATAAAATTTGTTTTTTAGGGTTTTAAGTATGATTTCTCAAACCTAAACGAAATTCGCTGAAAAGAATCAAGTTTTAGACCAATTCTAACAATTTGTGGATGTTTTGCAGAACGAGGTTGAAATGAGTTACTTTGCAGGGATTATTTTTTAACAAGGATGTACGAATTTCACGGCGATAAACGGTATTATTTCAACATGACAAAGCAGGTGACGGTGAAGCATATTTTGCCGTATTTGCAGCAGCATTGGAATTTCCCTTCGGGTATGCGTGTGTTAGAGATAGGATGCGGCGAGGCAGGTGTTTTGCAAGCATTTACCGATTTGGGTTATACTTGTACGGGTATTGAATTGGAGGAAAGCAGATTGGAATATGCGCGTGAATATATGCGCGATGAGTTAGCAACGGGGAAGGTTCAATTTTTAAATAAAGATATTTATGATGTTGATCCCGAAAAGGATTTAGGCAGCAGGTTTGATTTAATTATTCTGAAAGACGTGATTGAGCATATTCCTCAGCAGGAGAAATTTATTCCTCAGTTGCAGCGCTTTTTAAGTCCAGGTGGTGTAGTGTTTTTTGCATTTCCACCTTGGATGATGCCTTATGGCGGCCATCAACAAGTTTTACCGGGGAAAATTGCGAGTAAATTGCCTTATTATCATTTACTTCCGGGGAAATTGTATCCGTGGACATTAAAATTGTTGGGTGTAAATGCCAATGGGATTGCCACCATGGAAGAAATTCGCAGCACGGGAATTAGCATTGAGCGGTTTGAACGGATTGTTAAAAAAAGTAATTTTCAGGTTGCGCACAGGCAATTTTATTTGTTCAATCCGATCTATGAATACAAATTTGGCATTAAGCCTAGGTTGCAATCAGGATTGGTTGCGAGAATTCCATGGTTGCGAAATTTTTTGACGATGGGTATGTATTATATCGTTGGCGCTAAAAATCATTAGGAAATAATAGACAAACCGACTACTTTTGCTAATCAGGTGGTATTATGAGACATTTAAAATCCCTTTTATTAGCCGGTGTTGTATGTTTATCTGCAACGCAAGTGGAAGGCCAGTCTAAGAAGCGTTTCAA